>CAZXHQ010000022.1:6682-16336 GCA_964640145.1 uncultured Rhodothermales bacterium
ATCCCTACAACACGTATCTTCGGGCGGGCCTGCCGCCGGGACCCCTCAACAACCCTTCTCCGTCGTCCCTTCGCGCGGCCGTCCGCCCCGCCGACCATAATTACCTGTACTTCGTCGCGAAGGGCGACGGCACGCATGCGTTCAGCCGCACCCTGGCCGAACACAACCGCGCCGCTCGTCGATACCACGAGCTGATGCGGGAACGGCGAGCGGAGCAGGGTTCGGGGTCCGGGCCATGACCCTCGTCGGGGTGCCCCGACCGTCTACATCGCAATTCGAATTCCTGCGGAGAAGCGGTTGCGGACGAGGCTTTCCTCGACGACGGGCGGGGCGTCGACGTCGCCATAGGGGACGTACTCGTCGTCGAAGCGCTCTTGCATCCAGCCGAAATCGAGCGTGAACTGCCGGCCGAACTGGTATCCCACGCCGGCGGAGAAGAACGTCTTGCTGCGATCGCTGGCCTCGCCGCGATTCTGAATCTCCACGTCGCGCGGATCCGGCTGGTAGGCGAAGCCGCCGCGCACGGCCAGGCGACCGAACCGGTACTCCGCTCCCAGCCGCGTATTCCAGACGGGATCCAGATTCTCACGGATTGTGCGGTTCTCCGCATCGAAGCTGCCGTCCTCGGCCCCGAACTTCATCTGCGACCAGTCTACGAACTCGACGTCGCCGGCGACGAGCAGATCGCCCCCCTCCCAGGCCGCGCCGCCTCCAAGCCGCCACGGCGTGCGGATGCTGTACTCGAACTGACCGTTCTGAGAGGCCGAAAGCGATCCGCCCTCGTCGAAGAGCGTCTCCAGATCCCTGAAATAGTCTTCGCTGATCTGGTAATAGGTCGGCGTCTCTGCGGAGATGCCGAGGCGAACGCCCTGCGAGAGCTGCGTCGATACCCCGGCCCGCAGACTGAAGCCGGTGAGGTCGGATTCGAAGCCCTCCTCGAAGAACAGGGCATTGAAGCCGCGCAGGTCGCCGTCGGGGAGCACCACGACGTAGTCCTCCGGCAGATTCTCATCCCGCGTGTCGGCTTCCTCGTAGAGGCTGTTAAACGTGTAAGTACCGAAGGCGAAATTGGCGGAGACCCCTACCATGACGTTCGGGGAGGCTTCCCAGGCCCCGCCGACGTTCAGCTCGTTCATGCGCCCCTCTTCGAGCACGTCTCCCTCCTGATCGATGGTCGTGCCGGGAACGACGGCCTGGTAGAACAGAGACCGATTCGAACCGACGTTCTCCGAAAGGAATTCGATGGCACCCCCGTCGTAGGCGAGCTCCGGGATGACGTGGAAGAAGCGAGGCGCAAAGACGCCGTCGTCCTCGACGACCTCGAATTCATCTTCGTACGGCAGGAAGGAATCACTCACCGAGCTGCCTGCATTCGGCCCGCCGAAGCGCAGGCTGCGGTCGAACGCATTGATCTGATTGTAGGCGGCGCCCAGTACGAGCGATCCGCGGGAGGTAGGCAGCTTGTGCATGTAGGCCAGGTTGCCGAGGTTGGTCGCCCGGATGTCGCTCTCGCCCGGCGTCGTGCGCCCGGCGGTTTGATAGCTCGACTCGTCCGTCGCCCACAACGAATTGAGCGAGCCGGCGGCCGTCGACGACTGGAAATAGCCCAGCCCGGCCGGATTGGCGAACATCGCGCCGTAATCGGCGACGCCGGCGATGCCCACGCCGGCCATTCCCAGCATCCGGGGACCGGTGGCCGGTGAGCGTTCGGTGAATCGCAGCGCGTCCTCGGCGGTCTGGGCCTGCGCCGGCGCGGCGATCAGCGCCGTCAGGGCGACTGCGCCGGCGAGTATGCGGATTCGGCTTTTCATCAGTCTATATACTTCTGTGTCTTAAGTGCTTCTGCTGCGCAGGACGCCGTGACGGTGAGATATAGCGAAGGCCCGCGCAAAAGCACGGGCCTTCGTACACCCGGCTGCCCACAAACGTGTGCGGTCGACAAGACGGCCTCGTACGGCGGCGGTCCGGCGCCGAACCGCAGGCGGCCCTTATCGATCGCGGCGGCTGCTGCTCCGGGAGCCTGCGGACCGCCCGGTGCTCCTCGACGAAGAGCGAGACGGCGCCGACCGTACCGTGCTCCTGGACGAGGAGCGAGACGGCGACGACCGTACGGTGCTCCCCCGCGAACTGCTCCTCGACGGCGTACTACGCACGTCCCTCCGGCTCGAGCTGGGCGCCGAATGCGAGGGCGAAGTACGGGGACTCGGCCGCGATCGGACCGTGCCGCGCGGCGTCGACGTCGATCGTCCGTCGTCATAGGAGCCGCTCGATGGACGTGGCGACGGGGCATGGCTGCTGCCCGACGAGCTCCTCGACGGCGCATACGTGCGCGTGGACCGCCCCGGATGATCGACCGTTCCGCTGCGCGTCCTCGAATAGGTCGAGCGCTCGCCGCCGCGGGACTGGATGTCGGAGCCGCGCGATTCGATCCAGGAGGACGAAGAGCGGCCGTCCGCATCACCGGACGGTCCCGACGAGCTGCGCGAGGCATCGGAGCTACGCGAGGTGCCGCGGCTGCGGGTCGTACCCTGACTTCCGGAGCTTCCGCGCGGCGTCGATCCGACGCTGCCCCGGCTGCTCGGCGTACGGGTTACGGAGCTGCCGCGGGAGGAGGAGCCGCCGTCGCGGGTCGTGCCGCGCACGGCAGATCCCCTGTCACGCGTCGCACCGCGAGCTGAAGACCCGCTGTCCCGCGTCGTACCGCGCACGGAGGATCCTCTATTATTGTCGCGCGTCGTTCCCCGCGCCGAAGACCCGTCGTCGCGCGTCGTTCCCCGCGCCGAGGATCCGCCGTTGTCACGCGTGGCGCCGCGCGCCGCATCGTCGCGCGATACGCCGGTACTTCTGCCGATGTCGCCGCGCGTTTCGCTTCCGGATGCGCCGCGGGCTGCGTCACGGGCGGTGGATCGGGCACCGGAGGAATTCCCGCCGACCTCCCGCACGACATCGCGCCCCGTCCGGGGCTCGTCACCCCGCGATCCGCGTCCCATGCCCCCTCGTCCGGCGGCATCCCGTCCTCCTCGGACCGTCGTTCCGCTGCCGACCGTGCTCAGGCCTCCGCGACCCATGGTACTGCCCCGAGGCTCCCAGGCGCCGCTGCGTGGACGTATGGCTCCCGGAAAGTCGTATCGCCAGCCGCCGTAGTAGGGATCGTAGGCATGGGCATAGCTCGGATAGTAGCGGTAGGGTCTATAGAAGAAAGGATCGTAGTAATGCGGCCCGTACCCCCACCCGTACCCGATCGAGATGCCGAAGTGAAGTCCGCCGTAGGGCCTGAAGTGCCAGGGATCGTAGTAAAAAGGATCGCCGTAGCCATATCGGAACGGATCCCGGTAATACCAGGGATCATAGAAGCCGTAGTGAAAACGGTCGAAGTAGCGGTTGTAGCGATAGGGCTGCCGGTAGAGGTACCGATCACTGTAATAATGCTCGGTGACGACCGTTTCATCTCCATCCTGGACCACTTCTACGTGATCGGGGCCCCGGTCCCGCTCTACGGTCGCAAGCTGCGTATAACAGCCGCTAAGGAGGAAGACAAGCACAACGGAGGCGGCGACGCCCCCGATGGAGGCGCGGCCGGGAGCCGTTCTGGCGGATGGTGACGATCGTTCCATGACTACAGGCGTTTTAAGTGACAGCCTTTGCTTCTACCGTGTACTGCTCTGCACCCGCAAAGTGCCGGAGCGTCCGCAACGGGCGTTTTCGGGACAATCCGCGTCGGAGCCCGAACCGGTTCGGGTGTCTTAATCGATGCTTCAACACCCGGGCGTGAACGCGACTCCTGGAGCCGAATATATTGGTTGCCCTGCAAAAGAACGACTGGACCCGAACGGCGCCTCATGCGCGACGTTCGCGGCACGGCGCAGCGGCCGCCGAAACGACGGCTCGCGGCTCCTATGGGGTTATCACAAACATCGCGCCGAATCGACATTCTCACCCGAGGGTCTTCTCCGGCGGGATCCGAATCGTACACTGTATCTGAAAGACATCACCGACTGTACATTATGGCCGACGTTATCACCACGCGCGAGCAGGATTACTCCCAGTGGTACCTGGACGTGGTCCAGCACGCCAAGCTGGCCGACTACTCACCCGTTCGCGGGTGCATGGTGATCCGTCCGAACGGCTACGCGCTGTGGGAGAACATGCGCGGCGCGCTCGACGCCATGTTCAAGGAAACCGGCCACCAGAACGCCTACTTTCCGCTCTTCATCCCTCAGTCTTTTCTGGCACGAGAGGCCAAGCACGTCGAAGGGTTCGCGAAGGAATGTGCCGTCGTGACCCACTCCCGCCTGATGGAAGACCCCGACGGCGACGGACTCATCCCCGATCCCGCCTCCCGGCTCGAAGAGAATCTGATCGTTCGACCCACCAGCGAGACGATTATCTGGGATGCGTACAAGAACTGGATCCAGTCGTGGCGCGACCTCCCCATTCTCCTGAATCAGTGGGCCAACGTCGTCCGCTGGGAGATGCGCACCCGCCTGTTCCTCCGCACCATGGAGTTCCTGTGGCAGGAAGGGCATACGGCGCATGAGACGCAGGAGGAAGCCGTCGAGGAGACCCTTCGCATGCTGGACGTTTATACCACGTTCGCCGAGGACTTCATGGCGCTTCCCGTCATCCGCGGCGTGAAGACGGCCGCCGAGCGGTTCGCGGGCGCCGTCGATACGTACTGTATCGAGGCGCTGATGCAGGACGGCAAGGCACTCCAGGCCGGCACCAGTCATTTCCTCGGCCAGAACTTCGCCAGGGCCTTCGACTGCCGGTTCCAGAATCGCAACAACGAGCTCGAATACGTCTGGGCCACCTCCTGGGGCGTCTCGACCCGGCTCATCGGCGCGCTGATCATGACGCATTCCGACGACCAGGGCCTCGTGCTGCCTCCGAGGCTCGCGCCGACGCAGGTCGTCATCGTGCCGATCTACCGCAACGACGAGGAGCGGACCGCCGTCCTCGATCGGGCGAACGCGATCGAGCGGGAGCTGGCCGATCACGACGTCCGCGTCAAGCTCGACGCGCGGGAGGCGCAACGGCCCGGCTGGAAGTTCAACGAGTACGAGGTGCAGGGGGTGCCCATCCGCCTGGCCATCGGCCCGCGGGACATCAGGAACAACAACGTGGAGCTGGCCCGTCGCGACACGCGCTCGAAGGACGTCGTCTCGCAGGACGGCCTGATTGCGCGCATCGAGGCGGCATTGGAGGCGATCCAGCAGGATCTCTACGACCGTGCGCTGGATTTCCGGGAGCGCCATACGCGGAGGGTCGACGACTACGGCGAGTTCGTCGAGATTCTCGAGGATCAGGGGGGATTCGTGCTCGCGCACTGGGACGGCACGGCGGAAACGGAGGCGCGCATCAAGAGCGAGACGAAGGCGACGATCCGCTGTATCCCGCTCGAGAATCAGGGCGAAGCCGGTAAGGACATGCTAACCGGCAAACCCTCCGAACGGCGCGTGGTCTTCGCCCGGGCGTATTAAATTATGCGGTTGAAGGTTGAAGGTTGAAGGTTTCTCGTGATCGATCGATATGCCAGCCTCCAACCTTCAACTTTTGACCGTAGTAGGTCGGGTTGGCGGTTGACGATTCCTCGTAGGCCTGGTTTCGCTCATTTAGAAACTGCCAACCGCCAACCGCCAACCTGCCGACGAGATCTGCGTCGACCTACGTGCGCCGGCTGGCTCGCGCTCGACGTCCGGCTGCCTCCGTGCCGGCCGCACGACGTCTCCGGCGAACCCAGGAACGCGCGCCGAGCCTCGTCGTTTTGAGAGGCGCGAGCTCTCCTTTTCTCATCCTCCGGGCTCTACCTGGACCGATCGATACTGCGTTTTTCTTCGCCTTTCCGAATCGAGCGTAGATCTTCATGCGCGTCGTTCTCGCGCTCATTCTCGCCGCTGCGGCGGCGCACGGCGCCCTCGCCCAGACCTGGGGCACGGTTTCCGGCGGCGTCACCTCCTCCGAGAGCGGCGAGCCGATCGCCGGCGCCAACGTCGTGGTTCGAGGCACCGACTTCGGTACGGCGACGGGAGAGAACGGCGCATATGCCCTTAAGCTGCCGGCCGGCTCCCACGTCCTGCTTTTTTCGACCGTCGGATTCGAGCCGGCGGTGAAGACGGTGACGGTCCGCGGCGAAGAAACCACCACGCAGCACGTCGCTCTGGACGTGTCGACGGTCGAGCTGGGGGGCATCACCGTCGTAGAGGCCCGCTCGCCGTCCGAGCCGGGCGTCTACGATCTCACGCCGCAGGAAATGCTCGATCTGCCCTCTCCCTTCAAAGGGTTCCAGTCCCTCTCCGTCCTTCCAGGCGTCGCCGTCAACAACGAGCTTTCCAATCAGTACTCGGTGCGCGGCGGCGGATTCAGCGAGAACCTCGTCTTCATCAACGGCTTCGAAGTCCACATGCCGTTTCGCCCCCGGCAGGGCGAACAGGAAGGGTTGGGGCTGCTCAACCCCGAGCTGGCCGACCGCGTCACGCTGTATACGGGTGGATTCCCCGCGCGCTACGGCGGAAAACTCTCCTCTGCACTCGAGACGCACTACGACCGGCCGGACGGGCGCCGGGCAGGCGGGTCGGCGTCGCTGTCGCTGCTCGACGCGGGCTTCTCGAACAGCGGCTCGGCCTCGGACGGACGCATCGGATGGAACGTCGGCCTTCGGAAGGCCCGCGCGCAGCACTTCTTCGACACCCAGGAGGTGAAGGGAGAATACCGCCCCGACTACACGGATTTGCAGGCACTCATCGGCTACCGCGTCGCCCCGGGGCACGAGATCCAGGCGCTGGGGATCTATGCGGATCATGAGTTTCGCCTCGAGCCGCAGAGCCGGAAGACGTACTTCGGCATCGTCAGCCCCGACCCCGACCTGCCCTCCAACCTCCGATCCTTCTGGATCCGATACGACGGAGAGGAGCAGGACGGCTATCGCACTCGCTTTACGGGACTGCGCACCTCAAATCGCCTGACCGCGTCGCTGCGCGCAGAGCACGACCTCGTCTACTTCGGCACCGTCGAGCACGAACGCTTCGACGTCGGCGGCACGGCCGTCATCTTCCGCGTAAACCCCGGGACGGGCAACCCGGACACCGGTACGGGCCACCTGCCGACCGGCAACGCGTCGCAGTCCGAGTTCGCCGACAACCGCATCCAGGTGGACACGTGGACCGCCCGCGGCCGGTATCTGCTGCAGCACGGACCGCATGCCGCGGAGATCGGCTGGCACGTTCGTGACCTGTCGTTCGCGGACCGCATCGACGAGCACACCTCGCTCGTCGGGAAGAACGCGGCCGGCGAGCAGGTCCGCATCGTCGTCGACAGCCTCTCCGACGGCGCCTCCCTGTCGGCCAGGCGGGCCGGATTTTTCGTGCAGGACGCGTTCACGGCGGGACGCCTGCTTGTAACGGCGGGCGTGCGCACCGACTACTTCTCCTTCAACGACGAGTGGACCGTCGCGCCCAGGCTCTCGGCCAGATACGACGCCGCGGACCGGCTCTCCCTGAGCGGGTCGTGGGGATACTATCACCAGAGCCCGAGCTATCGCGAGCTGCGCGGCAAACCCGAGGCCGGTGAATCGATCCTCGGTGCATTGAACCGGGGCCTTCGTTCCCAGCGCTCCCAGCAGTACGTACTGGGAGGCGAGTACTTCCTGCCGTCGCGCCGCCTGTACGTCCGCGGCGAAGCCTTCTATAAGGATCTGGACCGCTTGATCTCCTACGACATCCAGAACGTCCGCGTGAGCTATTCCGGCGAGAACGATTCGGACGGATGGGCCTACGGGCTCGACCTGCGCGTCCGGGGCGAGCTCGTACCCGGCCTCGAGAGCTGGCTGAATTACAGCTACCTGAACACCGTCGAGCGCTTCCTGCCCGGATACAGGACGGCGGAGACCGCCGGCAGGGTGCCGCGGCCGGCCGACCAGCGCCACACGCTCTCGCTCTTCGTCCAGGATTACGTGCCGGGCGATCCGACGTGGAAGGTGCACCTGCGCGCCCTGTTCGGGAGCGGGCTGCCGTATACGCCCCCCGTGCCGGGCCAGCGGGTCGGAGCGTTCGTCTCGCAGGTGCCGGGGGACCGCCACTCCGCGCGGTATCCGGAATACCGGCGGATCGATCTGGGCGTCACGAAGGAGATCGAGTTCGGCGGACCCCTGCGGCTTTCGCTAACCGCCGAGCTCCTCAACGTATTCGACATGACCAACACGGTGGCCTACACGTGGGTGCCGAACGGCGACGGCATCTGGGAGCGCATCCCGACGCGCCTCACGCCGCGGACGTTCAACGTACGAGCCCGGCTGGAATACTAGCACCTCTTTGCGCGGCTCCGGCTACGACGCCGACGAATCTGCGCGGAGGCACGCACAGAGGTACTGGCGCCGCCGCTCAGTCGAACGTCGGGAAGAGCTCCTGCAGTTCTTCCATGGTCGGCTGGCGCCCGTACTGGCAAATTTCGAAGGCTTCGGCATAGACGACCGCATTGCCCTCCTCTGCTCCATACAGCTCGATGAGGCGGTCTCGATACTTGTCGGCAGTGGCGGCGGTGCCTCGCTTGAAGCGGTCGAGGATGAACTCCGCGCGCGCCTCCTGATCATCCGGAACGCCCGTCAGATAGCGGCCCTGCCACGAGTCGGCGTCGGCCATCTGGGAGGGCATCGCCCGGACGCAATCCCACTTCGCCTCGGCCGAGGCGTCGATGCTCACCACGATGTCGGGCTGGAACGGATTCGGCTTCTCGAAATTGTCCGAGTCGTGCAGCACGATGGGATTGCGGTCGACGCTCGGCGTAAGCGGCTCGAAGAAGGGCGCCACGACGAGCACGGCCGCGTCCTCGACGAGCTCGCCGACGTAGCGGTGATCGGGATGATAGTCCCACCGCCGATGGCCGATGACGATGTCCGCATCCCACTCACGGATGCTTCGGACCACCTTGCGCCGATTCTCCAGCGTCGGCATGAGCTCCCCGTCGTGGATGTCGTATACCTCGCTGGTTGCCCCGAAGATATCCGCGCACTCGCCGACCTCCGCGGCCCTCCGCTGGGCGAGCGGCCCGCCGGCCTGGGAGAAATGGCCGACGTCGCCGTTCGTCATCGAGACGGTCTTGACGGCGGCGCCTTCGCGCGCCCACAGCGTCGCTACGCCGCCGGAGGACAGCTCGGCATCGTCGGGGTGTCCGCCGAAGATGATGACGCGGGGAGGGTCGGCGTCCTGGGCCTGGACCTCGGCGGAGGCTGCCAGTAGGAGGAGGCAAAGAAAGACTGCTCGGTGCATAAGATCATCTGCGTTAGCTTCCGGGAATGACTTGAGCGCGGCCGATCGTGTTCGTGTCGGCGCCGAACCAAACCGCACCGGTCGGCTGGTGGAAATACATATGGCGGATCGTGCCGCCGCCGCTCGGCACTTCCGTGGCGGACACGAAGCTTTCCGTTGCCGGATCGAAGCCTACAAAGCGATTCGGCGAGGGACCCGTCTCAACGAACCAGATCCGGTTCTTATCGTCGGAGGCCATGCCGTAGGGACGCGCGCCCTGCCCGCTCGGCATGGGCCACTCGTCGAACGCCCCGGTTTCCGGATCGTACCGTCCGAGGTACCCTTCCGCATAATCGACGTACCACACGCCGCCGTCCGACGTGATCGCGAGGCGGCGCGGGTGCGCGCCGTCGCG
>CAZXHQ010000023.1:0-16184 GCA_964640145.1 uncultured Rhodothermales bacterium
GGGCTCTCGAACGTCCAGGCCGGCGAACTGATCGAGTTTCCTTCCAGCGAGGCGACCGGGATGGTCCTCAACCTGGAGGACGACAACGTCGGCGTCGTACTTTTCAGCGCCGTCGACGCCGTGAAGGAAGGCGACGAGGCGCGGCGTACGAAGCGGATCGCGTCGATCGAGGTGTCCGAGTCGATGCTCGGCCGCGTGATCGACCCGCTCGGTGCTCCCGTCGACGGCCTCGGCCCCATCACGGGCGAGACGTTGGAGATGCCGCTCGAGCGCAAGGCGCCGGGCGTCATCTACCGCCAGCCGGTCAGCGAGCCCCTGCAGACGGGCATCAAGGCCATCGACTCGATGATCCCGATCGGCCGCGGCCAGCGTGAACTCGTCATCGGCGACCGTCAAACGGGCAAGACGGCGGTTCTCGTCGACACGATCATCAATCAGAAATCGACGCACGAAACCGACAAGCCCGTTTACTGCGTGTACGTGGCCGTCGGTCAAAAAGCCTCCACGGTGGCGCAGGTGAAGCGTTCGCTCGAGGAGAACGGCGCCATGGAGTATACGGTCATCGTACATGCGCCCGCTTCCACGCCCGCCCCGATGCAGTTCATCGCCCCGTACGCCGGCGCCTGCATAGGCGAGTACTTTCGCGACACGGGCCGCCACGCCCTCGTCGTTTTCGACGACCTCTCGAAGCAGGCCGTCGCATATCGCGAGGTCTCGCTCTTGCTGCGGCGGCCGCCAGGCCGCGAAGCCTATCCGGGCGACGTGTTTTATCTCCACAGTCGGCTGCTGGAACGGGCGGCGAAGATCAACGACACCGAGTCCGTCGCCAAGCAGATGAACGACGTTCCGAAGTCGCTGGAGGGCAGGTTGAAGGGCGGCGGCTCGCTGACGGCGCTTCCGGTCATCGAGACGCAAGCCGGGGACGTGTCCGCATACATCCCGACGAACGTCATTTCGATCACGGACGGTCAGATCTATCTCGAGGCTGACCTCTTCAACGCCGGTGTTCGTCCGGCCATCAACGTCGGCATCTCGGTATCCCGCGTCGGCGGCAACGCCCAGATCAAGGCCATGAAAAAGGTCGCCGGTACGCTGCGCATCGACCTGGCGCAGTATCGCGAACTCGAGGCGTTTTCGAAGTTCGGTTCCGATCTCGATCCGGCGACGCAGCGTCAGCTGCGCAGAGGCGAACGGCTCGTCGAGATCCTGAAGCAGGGCCAGTACGTCCCCGTTCCCGTCGAAGAACAGGTTGCCATCGTTTTCGCGGCTACCGAGGGGCTGGTCGACGACGTCCCGGTCGAAAAACTGCGGGAATTCGAGCAGCAGTACATCGAGCGGTTGGAGATGCAGCATCGGGACGTGCTGGATGAGATTCGGGATGCCGGCGCCCTGAAGGACGAGCACCGAGAGGTCTTGACGAAGACGGCCAGTGACCTGGCCGACCTGTTCCGGGAATAGCGTAGCGGCTCAAGGGCAGCTTCAAGGAGCGATATGGCGAACCTACGGGACATACGCAACCGGATCGATTCGGTCCGCAATACGCAGCAGGTTACGCGCGCCATGAAGATGGTGGCGGCGGCCAAGCTGCGGCGCGCGCAGGAACGGATGTTCAATACGCGCCCGTATGCCTATCGTCTCGGCGAGGTGATCAGCCGGCTGAAGGAGCAGCTCGACCCGACGGCCCACGAGCTGTTCCTCGAACGGGAGCACGTAGACCGCGTGCTCTTCATCGTCGTCACGGCCGACCGTGGCCTGGCCGGTGCCTTCAACTCGAACATCATTAAGGAGGCCGAAGCGGCGATCGGCGAGCACGAGGAGAGTCGGTCCCCCGGCGAGCTGTACGTCCTGGCGGTGGGTCGGAAGGGTCACGACCACTTCGCCAAGCGCGGCTACCGGATGGTCGGCGATTTTCGCGGCGTGTTCGACAGCCTCCACGTAGGCGTCGCGCGGGATGTCGTCGAGCTCTCCGTCGCGGGGTATCTCGACGGAACGTGGGACGAGGTGATCGTCGTCTACAACGAGTTCAGAAACACGATCGCGCAGAACCGTGTCGTCGAGCCCTTTCTACCCGTCCCGCGTGAGCAATTTCTCACGCCCGTAATGGAGGAAGAAGTCGAGCAACGCGTGCGCGTTGACGCCGGCCGGCACGTCGACTTCCTGTTCGAACCAGAGGCCGAAGCAATTCTAATGAACGTGATTCCGCGATATCTGACCTATCTGATGTGGCGGATTCTCCTCGAGTCGAACGCCTCCGAACAGGGCGCGCGCATGGTGGCCATGGACAACGCGACGTCGAACGCAGAGGAGTTTCTGAACGACCTGAAGCTCCGCTACAACCGCGCCCGTCAGTCGGCGATTACGACGGAGATCATCGAGATCGTCTCGGGAGCCAATGCGCTCGAAGGCGGATGACCGCGGCGCCGAACTCGATGCTGCGTCGTGCGTAGGTACCTGCGCAGGCGGGTATGGCACGGTGGAGGCGCCGTGCGGACATGCGAACCGGAGAGGTGGCCGAGTGGCTGAAGGCGCTCCCCTGCTAAGGGAGTATACGGTACCCCCGTATCGAGGGTTCGAATCCCTCCCTCTCCGCCAGCCGAAAGGGCGTGCGCCGCGCTGCGGTGGGCGCCCTTCGTGATTTACTTCGGCTCAGAGCTCCGGCGACGCTCGAACATCGTCGGGTTGGCGCGCACGAAGGCTTCCACGGAGCGGAAGATGGGGGACCCCCATCCGCGCCGCATGTACAGGTAGCCCGTCACCGCGAAGACGAGGGCGCCGAATGCATCGACGATCAAGTCCCACATGGTATCGTTCAGGCCGCTCTTCTGCATGTTGAGGCCGAAAAACGAGTCCACGGCAAATTCGAAGATCTCCCATACGGCGCCGACGGCCATGGCGAAGGCGAATGAGAACAAGGCCACGAAGCCCGGCTTGAGGTGCAGGTCGATCCGTTCGATCTGATTGAGCACGTAGACCAGCAGGAAAGCCACGAGGCCGAGCAGCAGGCCCGAACCTGTGTGCAGAAGGGCATCCCACCACCAGAACCTGAGGTAGTAGCCGCGCACCTCGCCCAGGAAGAGGGAGGCGAAGATGAACAGAATGGCCAGCAGCTCAAATTCGGGAGGTATCGTGACTTTGAATTGCCGCTCCATCAGAGCAGGCAGCGCGGTCAGGACGATGACCGATGCGGTCAAGAACATGTTCATCCACTGCTGCTGTACGGCGGAGAGGACGAGCCCGGCAGCGAGGATGATCTGAAGCGCCAGCGTAATCCATTCGAAAACGGACTGAGGTTTTCGCACGTCGTGGGTCGATAGGTCATTGCATACGTCGTAGGTCAGGCATACGGCTGCGGCGCCGTCGTCGGTTCCTCGCCGTCGTCGGAGACGAGGCGAATCGGAAACGGGTCGGTGACGCTACCTGCGTAAAGCGTGCGATGCGGAAACGGAATCTCGATGTTCTCGGCATCGAAGGCCTCCTTGATGTCGCGCTGCATCGAATTGCGGACCTGGATGAAATTCTCGCGGGCGCCCCATACCGAGAACTGAAACGTGAGAGCCGAGTCGCCGAAGCCCGTAAAGATAAACAGGGGTGCCGGCTCGACGAGGCAGAGAGGATTGCTGTCCGCCACGCGCATGAGCACCTCCTGGACGTGCGTCAGATCCTCTTTGTAGGCCACGCCGAGCAGGATGTCGAAGCGGCGGATCGGGAAACGGGTGTTGTTGATGATCTCCGACTTGATGATGCTTTCATTCGGCACGCGTACGAAGAGATTGTCGAACGTCCGCAGCTTGACCGAAAGCAGGTCGATGGAGAGCACCTCTCCGGTCGTCTGGCCGATCCGTATGACGTCTCCGACGGCGAACGGCTTCTCACCGAGGAGGAAGAGGCCGCTGATGACGTTCGAAGCGCTCGTCTGCGACGCGAAGCCGATCGCAACGGTCAGGATGCCTGCCGCGCCGAGAAGGACGGTGAGGTCTAGGCCGAGATCGTTCAGGGCAGAGGCCGCGAAGAGGCCAATGATCACGTAGAAGCTGACGCGCTGGATGAGCACGGCATGATGAGCCGACGTCTGCTCCGAAAAGAGCCGCACGAGTCCGCGGCTTCCCAGCCGCGCAATCACCAGTCCGATCGTCAGCTTGACGATCGCCGAGAAGATGCCGAGCGCCTGCGGACTGCTCAAGTACGTTGAAAGTGATGACCAGAATGCTTCCATCTAGGTATCCGATGTAGAACGATGAAAAAGGGAGCTGAAGGTGCGGACGATCATGTTGGTGCGGACGTGGAGACGCGGTCCGCGAAGACGCTGCGTCTTTCCAGCCTCCTTCGGCACGCCGTTCTCGCTGAAGTTCACCGATGCCTGGTCACCGGCCGCCTCGCGGTCCAGCGTCACGGACTGCGTCCAGAGATAATGATCCTCTCCTTCAAACAATGACAGGTACTGGACCGGCACCTGGATGCGCTCGATGTGAAGCGCGTCGGCGCCGCGATTGCGTACGTGGATGGGCGTGATGGCGCGATGTAGCCGCTTCGGCAGGTTTTCCAGGCGCAGTCGACCGGCCGTCTTTACGGCATAGCAGAGCTCACCCTCCCGGGTGGAGGGGCCGAACCACGTATCGGAGGGACGGATGGAGGGGATCTCCTGCAGCAGGCGCCCCACCGCGCCGACCTCCACACGCATCCACAGCGGCGTACTGACGTAGAGCGTGACCTGCTCGCCGGCGAGCACGTACAACGGGATGTCCGGCCGCACGACGACGGCGCGGTCCGCCAGCAACGGGGCCAGGCTGCAGCGCTCACCCGTACTCTGAAAGCCGTACCGGTAAACCGCGGCGCCTTTCGGCAGCTCGTCCAGCGACAGCTCGGTCTGGTCGATGGGACGAATCGGGTCGATCGCGGCCGATTCGTCCAGCGGGTCCTCGGATTCGATGCGAATGAGATGCCAGGACCGTGACGAGCGGTAGATCCACAGCGTCGTAGGCCCCACGCGCCAGCGGCCGGCATGGTCGTCCTCAAACTCGAAAGTGCCCCACCAGACCGCCTTTTCTATCTGCTTCGTTACCATCGCACCCTCAGGGTTGCCTGTACATATAGAGGTTGAAAGTACGCGGGCAGAGGACGTCCATCAAACCCGGCCGCGCACCGGGCATGAACATGTTGGCACAGTAGTCGTTGCAACAAATATATTGGATGGGTTGCCCCGGAAGAGCGGCCCCAACGGAACGACTACGCAACATAGAAGGGATAAATAGAAGGGATAAGAGGACCTAATCATGGCGGATAAGACCGCAGCACCCGAAACGCTCGCCACGTACGACATCGACCCGGCCCATTCCCAGGTGGGGTTCGTAGTGCGCCACATGGGCTTCTCGAAGGTCAGAGGGCGCTTCGAATCGTTTTCGGGAAAGATCCGGATGCAGCCCGAGCAGCTCGCATCCATCGAGGCCGAAATCGAAATTGAAGCCGCGTCGATCGACACGAACGAGCCGAAGCGCGACGAACACCTCCGCACCAGCGACTTTCTCGCCGCGCAAGATCACCGCGCGATCACGTTCGAGAGCACGGCCGTACGGAATGTTAGCGCGCAGGCGTTCGAGCTCGAAGGGGATCTCACGATTCGCGGCGTCACGAAGCCGGTCGTTCTGGAGGGCAGCTATCTCGGAGAAGGCACGGATCCGTGGGGCGGCAGCCGCGTCGGATTCGAAGCCTCAACGGTCATCAACCGCAAGGACTTCGGCGTTAGCTGGAACACGCTCCTGGAGTCGGGCGGATTCCTGGTCGGCGATGACGTGGAGATCCATCTCGACGTTCAGGCGGTCCTCTCGGACGACTAAGCGGAAGTATCCGGTCGGCAGTAAGGCGGTAGGCGGTTGGCACTTTCTTCGTAGGATCGGTTTCGCTAACGCCAACCGCAGCTCTGAAGAAACTACGTGCGCATGATTCTGTCATCCATAACCCGGTAGCGCAGCGTGCCGCCAACTGCCTGACTGATATGCTTCGTTGAACTTGAAGGTTTTTTCGAACTAGGCATATCGATCGGAACGAGCACCCTTCAACCTTCAACCTTCAACCTTCAACCTTTAACCTTTAACCTTTAACCTTTAACCTTGAACCGTCAGCCCTGGATGAAAGAAAAGGAAACGCTGGGCGGACTTCATCACGTCACGGCCATCGCCGGCGCACCTGAAGCGAACCGCTCGTTCTACGTGGGCACGCTGGGGCTGCGCCTGGTGAAGAAGACCGTAAATTTCGACGATCCCGGCACGTACCACCTCTACTACGGCGTCGGCGACGGACGACCGGGAAGCATCATCACGTTTTTCCCGTGGACGTATGCGGCAAGGGGCCGGCCGGGCACCGGCTCCGTGGCGGCGACCGCCTTTGAGGTAGCCGCCGAATCGCTCGAACGGTGGGCCGAGCACCTGGCCGCCTGCGGCGTGACCATATCGGAACGCAGCGAACGGTTCGGTGAAGAGGTTCTCTCGTTCGCCGATCCGGACGGACTGCCGCTCGAGCTGATCGGAACCGACCGAGCCCGGCCGGCGTCGGCCCGGCAAGCCGCGAAACCCGCCATACGAGGGTTGCGGTCGGTAACGCTCGACGTGCACCCGCACGATGATACGCTTCGGTTGCTGACAGACGTGCTGGGCTTCAGCGTCGCGGGGGAATCGGACCGGCGCCTCCGACTTCGGTCCGGGCGGGCGGCCGGCGCAGACGTCGTCGACCTGCTGAAGACGGCGGCGGTACGCCGTGGGCGGTCGGGCGCCGGCACCATCCACCACATCGCCTTTCGGGTCGCCTCGGAGGAGGAGCAGCTCAGCTGGAAGACTCGCCTCGAGGCCGCCGGACGCCGGGTTACGCCGGTCCGGAATCGGCAATACTTCAAATCGGTCTACTTTCGCGAGCCCGGGGGCGTCCTGTTTGAGATAGCGACGGACTCGCCGGGCTTCACGCTCGACGAGGCCCCGGCGGAGCTGGGAACGTCGCTCAAGCTGCCGCCGTGGCTGGAACCTCGTCGGCAACAGATCGAAGCGCGGCTTCAGAAGCTTCCGTCACCCGCATCATGACGTCTCCACTCGAAGAAGGGTCGCCACCGGGCGAGGCAAGCGCGTGCGTCGTCCTCGTTCATGGCCGCGGAGCTTCAGCGGCCAGCATGCTGAACTTCGCCGAGGCGCTCCGATTACCTGACCTCCACTACCGCGCACCGCAGGCGCCGGGCTGGACGTGGTACCCGCACAGCTTTCTAGCTCCGCTCTCGGCGAACGCGGCCGGGGTCGAAAACGGGATGAGCACGATCGCTTCCATCCTCGCCGACCTCGACGAGGCGGGCATGGGTGCCGATCGCGTCGTCCTGCTCGGATTCTCTCAGGGTGCGTGTCTCGTCTCGGAATACGCCGCCCGGCATCCGCGCCGCTACGGCGCCGTGATCGTGCTCAGCGGCGGTTTGATCGGCAACGTGCAGGTCGACGACGGCGGACCGCCCAACGACAAAGGCTTCGATTACGAGGGTTCCTTGGAGGGAACGCCGGTGTTCATCGGCTGCAGCGACGTCGATGCGCACGTCCCGGTCGAGCGCGTACGTGAGACGGCCCGCGTGCTCGCCGAGCTCGGTGGCGACGTCGATGTACGCGTGTACGAAGGGTTGGGGCATACCGTCAACGACGATGAAATGAACGCCGTACGGGACCTGCTGGTACGGGTCCAGGGCAGCTCAGCGTAGCGCGGCGTCCGCCGCACCCATCGTCGAGCGGTGCCGGGTCGTTTCGAGCGGCAGGCGCAGCCGTTCTGGGACCGGGGGATGCGCGTGTGCCTGCAATTGCCGATCTTCAGGCACGCCACCGTCAGACCTCTCGGCATGCACCATGAGTGACCCGCGCTTTATTCTGGCTCTCGATCAGGGCACAACCAGCTCCCGCGCCATCCTCTTCGACCACGACGGGCTGATCCACGCCGTCTCGCAGCGCGAATTCGAGCAGATCTTCCCGAGGCCCGGCTGGGTCGAGCACGACCCGAACGACATCTGGTCGTCGCAGGCG
Source organism: uncultured Rhodothermales bacterium (assembly GCA_964640145.1). GTDB lineage: Bacteria > Bacteroidota > Rhodothermia > Rhodothermales > VXPQ01 > CAZXHQ01. Next base: position 8,034 of record CAZXHQ010000023.1, read on the forward strand.
AGCGTGGCAGCCGACGTGATCGCGCAGGCCGAGGTGTCTGCGACGAACGTCGCGGCCATCGGCATCACGAATCAGCGTGAAACCGCGCTCGTCTGGGACCGGACGACCGGGGAGCCGATCCACAACGCAGTTGTCTGGCAGGATCGACGAACGGCGGGCTATTGCGACCGGCTCCGGGCTGAAGGGCACGAAGAGCTCATCCGTACGAAAACGGGGCTCGTCATCGACTCCTATTTTTCCGGCACCAAGATTCAATGGATGCTCGAAAACGTCGAGGGTGCGAGGGAGCGTGCTGAGCGCGGCGAGCTGGCCTTCGGAACGGTGGATTCCTGGCTTATCTGGAAGATGACCGGCGGCCGCACGCACGTTACCGACGTCACGAACGCCTCTCGAACGCTGCTCTACAACATCCGGGACAATACTTGGGACGACGAGCTGCTGGACCTGTTCGAGGTGCCGCGTAGCATGCTCCCCGAGGTGCGTTCCTCGAGCGAAGTGTATGCCGAGACGGCGGGCGATACGCTGCCGGCCCGCGTTCCGATCGCCGGTATTGCCGGGGACCAGCAGGCCGCGCTCTTCGGACAGGTATGCAAGGATCCCGGCATGGCCAAGAACACGTACGGCACGGGCTGCTTCATGCTCATGCAGACCGGTGAGGAAGCCGTCCGATCCGAGAACAACCTCGTGACCACGATTGCCTGGCAGCTCGACGGCCGGACCGAATATGCGCTCGAGGGAAGCATCTTTATTGCAGGTGCCGTCGTGCAGTGGCTGCGGGACGGACTGGGTCTGATCCGGACCTCATCCGACGTGGAAGCGCTGGCGCAGACCGTCGACAGCAACGGCGGCGTGGTCTTCGTTCCGGCGTTTACGGGACTTGGCGCACCGCATTGGGATCCGTACGCGCGCGGCGCGATCCTGGGTCTGACCCGCGGTACGACGGCCGGCCATCTGGCCCGGGCCGCCCTGGAGAGCATCGCCTTTCAGACCGTCGATGTGATCCGGGCGATGGAGGCGGATTCGGGCCTTGACCTGGCCGAGCTTCGCGTCGACGGCGGGGCCACCGCCAACGATCTGCTCATGCAGTTCCAGGCGGATATTCTAGGCGTTCCGGTCGTGCGTCCCAAAGTGGCGGAGACGACCGCCCTGGGTGCGGCCTATCTTGCCGGTCTCGCCGTCGGGTTCTGGGAGAGCCGCGAGGAGATCGCCAGGCAGTGGCAGCAGGAGCGCAAGTTCGAGCCTGCGATGGAGCGGGAACGCGCCGAGGCGCTTCTCGGAGAGTGGTCGCGTGCACTCGAGCGTGCCGGAGCATGGGAGGTCCCGTCGTGAGCGCTGAACCCGTACTACGGCGGAACGTCCTGCTCGACCAGGCGACCAGCCGGTCGGATCCGTGGGCCGTGGTCATCATCGGCGGCGGTGCCACGGGGCTGGGGGCGGCCATCGATGCCGCCGGCCGCGGGTACGAAACGCTCCTTCTCGAACAGAGCGATTTCGGTAAGGGGACCTCGAGCCGCAGTACGAAGCTGGTACACGGGGGCGTCCGCTACCTGCAGCAGGGCAATCTCTCGCTCGTCTATGAGGCGCTTCACGAGCGCGCGCTGCTTCTCCAGAATGCGCCCCATCTGACGCGCAATCTTGATTTCGTCATTCCCTGCTACAGGTGGTGGGAGAAGCCGTTCTATGCCACAGGTCTGAAGCTCTACGATGCCCTGGCCGGCCGCCGTTCTCTCGGAAGATCCTCGATATTACCGGCCCGCCGGGTGCGCGAGCATCTTCCGACCGTGCGATCGGACGGCCTGCGTGGGGGCGTCCGCTATCACGACGGTCAGTTCGACGATGCGCGCCTGGCCGTAAATCTGGCACAAACAGCCGCCGAACAGGGCGCGGTCCTCATTAACTACGCGCGGGCGGACGGGTTGATCAAGGCCGGCGGACGCGTCTCGGGCGTCCTCGTGAACGACGCGGAAAGTGGTAGGACGTGGACGGCGAAGGCTCGCGTCGTCGTTAACGCGACCGGCGTGTTCGCCGACGATGTCCGGCGGATGGATCGTCCGGATGCCGAGGGGATCATTCAGCCGAGTCAGGGCGCTCACATCGTGGTGGACCGCTCATTTCTTCCCGGAGACGCGGCATTGATGGTGCCCCGGACCGACGACGGCCGCGTCCTCTTCGCCGTGCCATGGCACGACCGCGTCGTTATCGGCACGACGGACACGGCCCTCGAGGAGATTGACCTGGAGCCCCGTGCGCTCGAGGAAGAGGTCGAGTTTCTGTTGGCTCATGCGGGGCGATACCTGGATCGCACCGTGCGTCGCCGCGATGTGCGAAGCGTATTCGCCGGCCTGCGCCCTCTCGTGAGCGCCCGCGGAGAGGGTGATACCGCCTCGCTGTCCCGCGACCACCTCCTTTGCGTATCGACCTCGGGTCTCATCACCATCACGGGCGGCAAGTGGACGACCTACCGGCGGATGGCCGAGGACACGGTCGACAAGGCCGCCGAGGTCGGGTCTCTGGAGATTCGTCCCTGCACGACGAGGGAGCTGCGCATTCACGGATGGGTCGAGCATGCGGATCCCGACGCGCCTTACGCGTGGTACGGCGCAGATGCGGAGGCGGTCGATCAGCTGGTGCAGTCGACCGAGGGCGGCGCGGAGCTCATCCATCCGGACCTGCCCGTACGGCGAGGGGATGTACGCTGGGCCGCCCGACGAGAGATGGCGCGCACCGTAGACGACGTCCTGTCGCGCCGTACGCGCTCGCTCTTGCTCGATGCACGGGCCAGCTCGGAGGCGGCGGAGGAGGTTGCCTCGATTCTCGCTGAAGAGCTGGGCAGGGACGGCGCCTGGGTGCGGTCAGAGGTCGCAGCGTTCCGCGAGCTGGCCGCCGCCTACATATTAGACAACCGGACGCTGGAGATCGATGCGAACGTCCGCCATCAACAACTGCTCGACGATTGAGGAATGCTACGTCCCGGCATGATCCCCGTGACCCGTCGGCCCTTGAGCCCGCTCCTCTGCGCCCTGTCGATGCTGCTGTTCGTCCAGGCGGCACAAGCACAGGTCCGCAACCCCGTGCCGGATTCAGCAGGAAGTGCGGACGTCGACTTGCAGGGCCACCGGGGCGCCCGGGGGCTCCTTCCGGAGAACTCCGTACCCTCCATGCTGGCCGCGCTGGATCACGGCGTACGGACGCTGGAAGTCGACGTCGTCGTTACGCAGGACGCAGAGGTGCTCGTTTCACACGAGCCGTGGATGTCGAGCGTCATCTGTCGCACGCCGGAGGGTGAAGCCGTCAGCGAGGAAGAAGAACGATCGTACAATCTCTTCGAGCTCGATGCGGACGAGATTGCAGCGTTCGATTGCGGGAGTCGCGGTCATCCGGCTTTTCCCCGCCAACGCCCCACCGCCGTCTGGAAGCCCCTCCTGCGGGACGTCATTCGAATTGCGGACGGCTATGCCCACGTGACCGGTCGCGATGCGCCGAGGTACAACGTCGAGATCAAGTCCGCTCCCGGCGGAGATCACATCTATCATCCCGCTCCTGACTCGTTTGCCCGGCTGGTCTATGACGTGCTCGCCGACGAAGGCGTGCTGGATCGAACAACGGTCCAGTCCTTCGATCCGCGAGCGATACGGGCGGTGCGCGCGATCGCCCCCAATCTGACCGTGGCGCTGCTGGTCAACAACGACGACGGCTTCGAGCTCAACATCCAGCTCCTGGGATTCAAACCGGATGTCTATAGTCCGAACCAGCGGCTCGTCGACCGCGCGCTGCTCGACGCAGCCCGCGCCGAGGACGTCGACGTCATACCCTGGACGGTGAACGTGCGAGAGGACATGGATCGCCTTCTTCGTCTGGGTGTGCATGGCATCATCACGGATTATCCCGAAGTCGGGCGCGAAGCGGTGGACGATTTCCTTCGGAGTACGCGGCGCAACTGACTACGTCAATGTCCTTCATCCATCCTCATACACCATGACTCCGTTTCTTGCCGAACTGGTCGGCACCGCCATGCTCCTGCTGCTTGGAGATGGCGTGGTGGCGAACGTCCTGTTAAAAGGTACCAAAGGAGAGAACTCCGGGTGGATCGTGATTACCACAGGCTGGGGTCTCGGCGTTTTTGTGGCCGTCTTCTCGGTGGCCCTCTTCTCCGGAGCCCACATCAATCCGGCCGTGACCATCGGTCTGGCGGCGTCGGGTAAGTTTGCCTGGGCGAACGTACCGTCGTACCTCATCGCTCAGTTCCTGGGTGCAGGCCTGGGCGCCTTCCTCGTCTGGCTCCACTACCGGCCTCACTTCACGGAGACGGCGGACAAGGATCTGAAGCTCGCCGTCTTCAGCACGGCCCCGGCGATCCGCGACCCGTTCTCGAATTTCGTCTCGGAGGCCATCGGAACGTTCGTGCTCGTCTTCGGCGTACTGTATCTTGCGGAGCCGGAGGTAGGACTCGGTGCGCTCGACGCGCTGCCGGTCGGGCTCCTGGTGCTCGTCATCGGATTGTCGCTGGGCGGCACCACCGGATATGCGATCAATCCAGCCCGCGATTTGAGCCCGCGCGTGATGCATGCCATCCTGCCGATCGGAGGCGGCAAACGCGACAGCGACTGGGGGTACGCATGGATTCCCGTCTTGGGCCCCGTGGCGGGAGGCATTCTGGCCGCCCTGGCCTACCACGCCCTGAACCTGTCGGTCACCGTTCAGCCTATGGGGGGCTGAAAATGCATGACGTAAGGCCGTACCGCTTCTTATATTAGGATAAAACGATTCGGCTCGTTTGGCATTCAAGCAATCCCCTGCAGTCATGGCGCACATCTCCCTGCCCGAAGGGCTTCCGGGCATCGTTGGGCCGCTCGAACGATTTCCCGACACCGGCAGGCATCTGCGAGGGCTTGCTCAGGAACTTTTGCGCGGCCCGTCGCCGTTAACTCCCGGTGAGAGAGAACTCATCGCCGCGTTCGTTTCGTCGGAGAACAACTGCTTCTTCTGCATGAGTTCGCACGCAGCGGCGGCGCGCCACCTCCTCGGCGACGATGCAGCCCTGGTAGATCAGGTCACGCTCGGCTACGAGCGGGCAAGCATCAGCGGCAAGCTGAAGGCACTGCTGACGATCGCGAAGAAGGTCCAGCTGGGCGGCCGGCGCGTCACCAGTGACGACGTCGCGCGGGCTCGCGACGACGGGGCGACCGAAAAGGAGATCCACGACACGGTGCTGATTGCCGCTGCCTTTTGCATGTACAACCGATACGTGGACGGCCTGGCGACGTCGGCGCCGGAGAACCCTGATCTCTACGACGGCCATGGCGCTGATCTCGCTTCCAACGGATACCTCTAACTGAATCGGTGCTCCCGTATGAGCAAGCCGGTAGCGAAAATCGTCGTCTCGATTTTCTTCGTGGCCCTGCTGGCGTTCCCCGTCGTCGATCGGTATCTGAAGGACAGCGAGGCGAAGAGCAGCGCCGGGCTGTCGGCCGAAGAGGCGCTCAGCCGTTACGGATTTTACCTGGAAGAGGTATCGAGCGAGATCGGAATCGATTTCACGCACCGGGCGCCGCAGCTGGATCCCAAGCTGGAACACATCATGCCGCAGGTCGCATCGATGGGCGCGGCCGTGTCCGTGGTCGACTTCGACCGCGACGGCTGGCAGGATCTCTACGTGACGTCGAGCCGGGCGGCGGCCGAGAACGCCCTGTACCGAAATCTGGGGGACGGCTCGTTCGAGAATGTGGCCCGCGAAGTCGGTCTGGCGGACGTCAACCGGGCCGGGACGGGCGTGTCGATGGGTGCCGTCTGGGGCGACTACGACAACGACGGGTACGAAGACCTCTTCCTTTACAAGTGGGGTCGGCCGGAGCTCTACCGCAATGAAGGTGGAGAGGCCTTCACGCGTGTGACCGACGGATCGGGACTTCCGGAATGGGTAAACGTGAACGCCGGAATCTGGCTCGATTTCGATCGCGACGGGAATCTGGATCTCTTCTTCGGCGGCTACTACCCGGAGGACGTCAATCTCTGGGACCTGGACCATACCCGCATCATGCCGGAGAGCTTCGAGTACGCCGGGAACGGCGGACGGAAGTATCTGCTCAGGGGCCGCGGCGACGGTACGTTCGAAGACGTCACGGAGGAAATGGGTCTGCTGGAGCACCGCCGCTGGATGATGGCCGTCTCGGCGGCGGACCTGCGGGGGACGGGGTATCCGGACCTCTTTATCGCGAACGATTACGGCGCCGACGAGGTCTTCTTCAATCAGGAAGGCGAGGGATTCGTGGAGGCGGGGGAGCGGACGCAGATCGGGTTTACGCCGAAAAGCGGTATGAACGTAGCGTTTGGCGACGTGTCGAACGAGGGCGCCTTTTCGGTGTACGTGACGAACATCTCCGAGCCCGGCGTGCTGGTGCAGGGCAATAACCTGTGGGTGCCCGATCGCACCGGGGACGACGTCCGCTACCGCAACATGGCGAGCACGCTCAACGTCGAGATGGGCGGATGGAGCTACGGGGCGCAGTTCGGCGACCTCAACAACGACGGCCTTGTCGATCTTTTCGCGACGAACGGATACGTCTCCGCCGATCGCCGAAGCAGCTACTGGTACGACTTTTCCAAGGTCGCCGGCGGGAACAAGTCCATCATCTCCGACGCGAAAAACTGGCCGTCCATGGACGGTCGCAGCCTGTCCGGGTATCAGCTCAAGAAGGTGTGGCTCAACACCGGACAATGGCGCTTCCAGCAGGTTGGGCAGGCGGTCGGGGTGAACGAGACGTTCGACGGCCGATCCGTCGTGTTCGCCGATCTGTGGAATCGGGGCGTGCTCGACGTCGTCGTGGCCCACCAGCGCGGGCCGGTCCTCGTTTACCGAAACACGACGGCGCCGGATCGTCAGTGGGTAGCGTTTGAGCTGGCCGGGCAGGAAAGCAACCGGAGCGCAATCGGTGCGCAGGTGGAGCTTTTCTGGAACGGGCAGCGGCAGTTGCAGCAGGTCACGGGCGGTACCGGATTCTGCGCCCAGAATCAGCGCCGCGTGCATTTCGGCCTGGGCGAGGACGCTGAGATCGAGAAGGCGGTCATTCGCTGGCCGTCAGGCAAGTTCCAGACGCTCACCGGCGTGGCACCGGGCCGGATCCATCAGGTAACCGAGCCGTCATGAGGCGTTGGGGCATTCGGTACGACCGGCGGTACACGGCGCCCCTGTTTATCACGTCGATTCTCATCGGGGCGCACCTCTCCTTCGGGATCCTGGAGAGTTACCGGGCCATCCTGCTTGCCATCGGAACGGCGATGGCCGCCGAGCTGGTGCTTTCTCCCCTGCTCCGGGATCGCTGGCCGCATCTGTCGAGCTCGTACATTTCCGGCATCAGCGTCGGCATCCTGATCCGCACGCCGCTCTACTGGCCGTTCGCCGTATGCAGTCTGCTGACGATCATGTCGAAGTACGTGCTGCGCTTCCGCGGCCGGCACCTCTGGAATCCGTCCAACTTCGGCATCTGCGCCATGCTCTTTCTGGCACCGCACGCCGTCGCGCCGCTCAGCATCCAGTGGGGCAACAACCTCTGGCCGATGGTCGTGATCTGGATCCTCGGATCGGTGATCATCTGGCGGATCCGCCGGTTCCACATCTGCGCGACGTACGTCGGTGCGTTTCTGCTTTTTGCGTCCGTGCGGACGCTGTTCACCGGCGACAGCTTTCTCGCCGAGGTGGCGCCCATCACGGGTCCGATGTATCAGCTTTTCATCTTCTTTATGATCACGGATCCCAAGACCACCGTGTCGTCGAAGCGGGGGCGGATCGCCGTGGCGTTTGCCATCGCGCTGGTGGAGATGTTCTTCCGCCTCGGTGAGGTCGTGCACGCACCGTTCTACGCCCTCTTCGTCGTCGGCCCGATCGCGCTGCTGATCGAGATGTGGCACGACGGCCGGTTGACGAAGGAGGCGGGAAGCGCGGTCGGAGCGCATGCGTGACTCTCCGACGCCGCCATCCCGTCCGGCGCAAGACCGGCCGTGAGCGCTCGACGGCCCCTACGGAACTGCCATTTTGGACGGTCGTAGGGTAGCAGGTCGTCTCGGCGAGGCTTGCTCCCGGAGCGCCGCCGACACGCACGGAGGGGTGGCAGAGTGGTTGAATGCACCGGTCTTGAAAACCGGCGTGCCCTCACG
>CAZXHQ010000024.1:0-4090 GCA_964640145.1 uncultured Rhodothermales bacterium
AAGGAGGACCCCCGCCGAATAAGCGCGGGCCGGACGCGCCTCATCGCGGCCGAGCCCGTGCCGACAGCTACGAGCGGCGGCCGTGCGGCACGCTGCGGACAGCGGCGCGGAGGCGTCACCGGGGCCGCGCCAGTGCCAGCAGCTCGGAGAGCATCATGGCCGTGGCGCCCCAAATGCGAAGGCCCAGGACGTCGTAATACGGTACGAGAAGCTCTTCGCCTCGGATGGTCCAGGCCTCGCGGCGGACGGTCGCTTCATCGAGCAGCTCCGGCAGAGGGATCTCCACGATGCGCTCGACCTCGTAGTCGTGAGGCCGCAGGTCGGGCCGCCGCCCGGTGAAGGCGAGGAACGGGTAGACGCAAAAGTTCGACGGCGGAATGAAGAGGGGGGTCAGCGCCCCGAGCACCTCCACGTCGTCGGGCGAGAGATCGATCTCCTCGTGCGCCTCGCGTAGGGCGGTCTCCATCAAGGTTTCGCCGTCTTCGCGCCGGCCGCCCGGAAACGATACCTGTCCGGCGTGATCCGGGAGGTGGTCGCGGCGGACGGTCATGACCACGTGCGGCGTATCGTCGCTCGGCAGCAGCATCACGAGGACGCCTGCCTCGCGGCAGGACTTGCCTCTGACGCCAAGGCGTTCCAGGGCGTCCTCCCGCGCCGGCGCCATGCGCATCTGTGCCTGCGGACCCGGAAGGCCGATCTGGAGGCGCTCCTCCAGGTCTCGGATGAGCTCGCCGAACGTTCGGGTCATGCGGATGCCGGTGCGCCTGCCGGATGAATGAAATAAAACGGAGTGCCGCATATTAAGAAGGCCCGCACAGGAAAATCCCGTACGGGCCTGCATCGCCTCGGCCGGCGATGTCGTTCGTGCACCAAACGACGCTTACTGGATCTCGATCCGGCGCGGCCGGCTTTCTTCCGTCTTCGGGACGCGAATCGTAAGCACGCCCGCGTCGTAGGAGGCACTGATGTCGTCCCCGTTCACCGCCTTTGGAAGGCGGAAGGACCGGAAGAAGTGTCCATAGGAGCGCTCGACGCGGACGAAGTTCTCCCTGTCGTCCTTGGCCTCCCACTTGCGCTCGCCGCTGACGGTGAGCGTGTTGTCCTGCCAGTTGATGTTGAAATCATCTTTCTTCATGCCCGGCGCGTCGACATGGACGGCGTAGGCGTCGTCGGTTTCGGTCAGATCGACGCGCGGCGCCCAAACGGCGGTTTCCTGATCGCCGTTGCCCGCGCCGCGCGCTGGCATGAAGTCTTCGAAGAGGCGATCGATCTCCCGCTGCATGCGACGCAGTTCGTTGGACGGCGAAAAACGAACGAGATTCGTCATGATAGACCTCCGAAATATGTTGGTTCTATGGATGGAAGTTAATTCCCTGATTTCACCTTCGAATCCATCAACTCGTATGCCAACGCGGTGGGCTTGTCAGATCGGCATAGACCCGCAGCATGCCGGCGCCGGATCCCGGCAAGACTGGCATAGGAGCTCGGAACGGGATGCAGAAATGTCAAGGGGTGCTGAAGACGCGCCTGACGAATGTGTCAGACCGTCGCAGCCGCCGCCTCGAGATGCACGGTCCGAACGAGATCAGGCCGGAGCGCGAGACGCCTACGGCCGATTTACGGAGCCGGAGAACCCGTGCTCGGCGCATTTGTATGAGCGAAGGCAAGAACGTAGATTGCGATAGTTCCTACGACCGTTCTATTAAACTGACTTTTCAAGTCATGAGAAGATCTTCCATCTTTGTTGTCCTCCTTGTGGTCGGGACCGCGTGGATAGGCACCGGTTGTGCCAGCGACCCGAATATCGAGGGTGCCAGGCTGGATCTGCGCAATCAGGATTATGACCGCGCGCTCGAAAACGTAGACGAGGCGCTGGCGCGCAATCCGGACAATGCGGAGGCATACGACCTGAGAGGTCAGATCCTCCAGGAGCAGGCGGCGGAAGTCACCGATCCGGAGCAGCACGTGGCCATCGTCGAAGACATGCTCGAGGCGTACGAGAGGGCCCTCGAATTGGACCCGGGCATGGCGGAGGATATCGACCAGCGACTTCGCCTCGCGTACTACAATGAATTTCGGAGTGGTATCCAGGCCTTCAACCGCGCGAGTGATGAACCGGACGAGTTCAACACGGCGGCCACCTACTTCGATCTGGCGTCTCGAATTCAGCCGGACTCGGCCAGCGCCTACGTCAACCGCGCCTTCGCACTGCTGAACGCCGGCCGTGAAGAGGAGGCCGTAGAACCGCTCGAAGAGGCCATCGAGCGGGGTGACGAGCAGAAGAACACCTTCCTCTTCCTCGGTGACATCTACACGCGCCGGGATGAAATGCAGCGGGCGCTCGAAATCTTCCAGCAAGCATCGGAGCTATTCCCGGAGGACTCGGACATCCAGGCGCAGCTCCTGAACGCGTACGTACAGACGGGTCAGCTGGACGAGGCGATGTCCGAATACGAGGCGGCCGTGGCTGCGAATCCGGACGACGCGCTGCTTCGGTACAACCTGGGCTCTCTTCTGCTCGAAGTCGAACGGTACGAAGAGGCGATCGAGCATCTGCAGCGTGCCGTGGAAATCGATCCGCAGTACGCGAACGCGCAGTACAACCTCGGCGCCGCGTACGTCAACATGGCCGTCGAGATCAACGAGGAGGTCGGGGAGATGGACGATGCGCTGCGCGAAGAGCGGGATCAGCTCTCCGCTGAAGAGATCGAGCAGCGAGAGAATGAGCTGATAGAGCGGGCGCAGGACCGGCGGCAGATGTTTGCGCAGGCCGTGGGCCCGCTGGAGACCGCCAAGACGCTCATGGAAAACAGCGGGGACGATCCGTCGGGCGTATGCCAGGCGCTGTTTTCCGCCTACGTTCAGACCGACCAGCAGGAGAAAGCAGAGGCGATTGCCGCCTGCGCCGGATACGACGAAAACTAGCTGGTTGTCCTTGATCGGTCGAGTAGTACGGCCCGGATCTCACGGCGCGAGATCCGGGCTTTCTACGTGGAAGGCCGTCGGCAGTCTCCGCCCAGGCTCTTGAAGGAGGAGTAGGATGCAAGACGACCGTAAAAAGAGGCGCGGTTTCGGAACGCTGGCCATCCATGCGGGCCAGGTGCCGGATCCCGGCACGGGTGCCATCATGACGCCCATCTATCAGTCGTCCACCTACGTGCAGGAGGCGCCGACGAGGCACAAGGGGTACGAGTATTCGCGCGTGTCGAACCCGACGCGTACGGCCCTGGAGATGAACCTGTCCGCCCTCGAAGGCGCCGCTCACGGCATCTGCTTCGCCTCGGGCGTCGCGGCCATCGATGCGATCCTGAGGATGCTGCGTCCGGGCGACCACGTGCTGGCGATGAACGACCTGTACGGCGGCACCGTCCGCCTGTTCAAACAGGTCGTCGAGCCGTACGGCGTGGAGTTCAGCTTCATCGACATGACCGACCTCCAGGCCGCCGAAGAGGCGCTGCGGCCGGAGACGAAACTCATGTGGATCGAAACGCCCACGAATCCGCTCATGCGCATCGTCGATATCGAGGCGCTGTGCGACATCGCCCACGGCTCGGACGTCGACGTGGCCGTCGACAATACCTTCGCCTCGCCGTACCTCCAGCAGCCGCTGGCCCTCGGCGCCGATTTGTCGATGCACTCGACGACGAAATATCTCGGGGGACACTCCGACGTGATCGGCGGGGCCGTCCTCACGAACAGCGACCGGTGGGAGGAGCACCTGCGCTTCCAGATGAAGGCCGTCGGGGCCGCGCCCGCACCGATGGACTGCTTTCTGGTGCTTCGCAGCACGAAGACGCTGCACCTGCGTATGGAACGCCACTGCGAGAATGCGCGGGGCGTGGCCGCCTTCCTTCACGAGCACCCGAAGGTGGGGCGCGTGTTCTATCCGGGCCTTCCCGACGACCCGGGCCACGCGCTGGCAAAGAAACAGATGCGGGATTTCGGGGGAATGATGTCCTTCTCGCTCGCCGACGACGACGTCGCAAAGGCCGTGACGGTGATGTCGAGCATGAACGTGTTCTCGCTCGCGGAGAGTCTCGGAGGCGTGGAGAGCCTCATCGAGCACCCGGCGACGATGACGCACGCCTCC
>CAZXHQ010000024.1:4190-8167 GCA_964640145.1 uncultured Rhodothermales bacterium
AGATCTCCTCGGTCTGAGGCAGGACGGCCCTCTCGAGCGGTTCCGCAAAAGGAATGTAGGAGAAGGCGCCGGCCAGGCGGCGCACCGGGGCGTCGAGGTTCTCGAACGCCACGTCGGCAACCTGCGCGGCGATCTCGGCGCCGAAACCCATGAACTCGTGGTCCTCGTAGGCGACGAGCACGCGGTTCGTCTTCCGCACCGATGCGAGAATCGATTCCACGTCGAGCGGAACCATCGTGCGGATATCGATGACCTCAACCGAGACGTCGTCCTCTTTCTCGAGGCGATTCGCGGCGTTCAGGGCCTTGTGGACGATCATGCCCCACGACACGATGGTCAGGTCCGTGCCTTCCCGCGCAACGCGCGCCTTGCCGAAGGGCAGATAGTAGTCGGCACCGGCGGCCGGCGTCCTCGCGGCGGCCATCCGGTAGAGGCCCTTATGCTCGAGGAACAGCACCGGGTCTTCTGCCCGGATCGCCGTCTTCAGCAGGCCCTTCGCATCGGAGGCGATCGACGGCATCGCCACCATCAGCCCCGGGAAATGGGAGAAGATCGCCTCGATGTTCTGTGAGTGGCACAGCCCTCCGTGGATGTAGCCTCCGCACGGAACACGGATGACCATCGGGCAGCTCCAGTTGTTATTCGACCGGTACCGGAAGGGAGCCACCTGGTTGCGGAGATGCTGCATGGCCGGCCAGATATAGTCGGCGAACTGGATCTCGACGACCGGCTTGAAACCCGACGCTGCGAGACCGACCGCCGTGCCTACGATGGAGGCTTCCGCGAGCGGCGAGTTGAAGCACCGGTCTCTGCCGAACCTGGCCGTGAGATCGCGCGTGGCCGTAAAGACGCCGCCTTTTTCTCCGGCCACGTCTTCACCGTAGACGATAATGCGTTCGTCGCGCTCCATCTCTTCCTTGAGCGCCGCGTTGATCGCATCGACCATGACCTGCGGCTGCCCGGAAGGCTCTGAAGCTTCGTAGTCCAGGTCGAGCTCTCCCTCGAAGTAGACGTGCCGGCACGCACTCTCCGCGGAGGGGTCGCTCTGCTCCGCCGCCCACTTCGCCGCATCGTTGACTTCCGCACCGATTTCCCTGTTGATGCGATCGATGGCCTGCTGATCGAGAATGCCCGCCTCGACGAGCGTCATCTCCATGCGGGCGATCGGATCGATCTTCTTGTCTTTGGCGAGCTCCTCGGGCGAACGATACTTGGCGTGGTTGTCGGAGGAGGAGTGAGGGAGCAGTCGGACCACGTCGGCTACGAGGCACACCGGGCCGTTTCCGGCGCGCAGGTGACGCACGGCCGCCCGGACGACCGCAGCGACCTTGAAGAAGTCCGTGCCGTCGACGCGCCCCCGACGGAGGCCTTCATAGCCGGCCGCGAGCTTGTAGGGCGTGCCGCCGGCGGTCTGGTCCTCCACCGGTACGGAAATCGCAAATTTGTTGTCCTGTATGAAAAAAAGCACCGGTGCCTTGATGCGCGTGGCCCAGTTCAGCGCCTCATGGAAATCGCCCTGCGACGTCGCGCCCTCGCCGCCGGAGGCGCAGACGAAGGCGTCCTCCTGCCGGCGCTTGACGGCCATCCCGAAGCCGAGAGCGGGCAGAAACTGCGCTGCAACCGACGAGGAGGTCGTCATGATGTTGAGCGGACGGAGCCCGTAATGCTCGGACATCTGTCGCCCGCCCGAGTTGGGATCGTCAGCCTTGGCCAGGTGCGCCAGCATGGCTTCTCGCGCCGTCATCCCGAGCGAGAGGGCCGTGCACAGGTCGCGGTAGTACATGCAGAACCAGTCGTGGCCGGGCCGCGCGTAGACGCCCAGCGCGGCCTGCGCGGCCTCGTGACCGGCACACCCGATGTGGAAGAAGCCCTTGCCCTGCTTCAGCAGCGTCAACATCTTCTCGTCGAGCCGGCGTGACAGCAGCATCGTGCGATAGACCCGCGTCAGCGTCTCTCTGTCGAAGTCGCCGGGCGTCAACGGCTCCACGTCCAGATCTCCGACGTACCCGATCTCCGGCACGGCCACGGCCGCGCGGCCGTTGCCCGTGCTCACGTCGGGCAGTGACAGCGCTTCCCGCTCCGGGCTCCCTCCATTCGGGCCGTTTTTGCCGGTTTTCGCCATAGATCCGAGAAGTCAAACTGACAAACAGCACGATCCGGCCCGGAGTGGCCGACCGTGGACGGGACGCGCACGGCGTACGCAGCCGGGTCTCGCGACCAGACTTTACCTCATTCTAGTCGTTGACTTGAATGTTCACCGCTGCTTCCCGTTCCGTCCGAGCCGCGGCGCCGACGCGTCGAAAGCGGACGCTTCATCCGACCCGGATGCCGGAAGCCTCTGCCGCCCATGCAGGCCATTTCGACCCGGGTCTCCGGAACACGCGCAGGTGCGGACGCCGCGTGGGGAGGCGCGGAAGGAAAAGTAAAGATAGAAAATGCGGCGAATGTGCTCCGGATTCGGCGGTCGATCGCAGGTGCGCTGCGCAGGAGGACGGGAGCCCGCCTCGAGAGCCGAAAGCTCAACCGGCCTCCGCCTCGGGGACCTCGGCGAAGGGCAGCTCGAACCAGAACCGGCTGCCCCGCCCGACGGTGCTTTCGACGTGAATCTGCTCGCCGTGCGCGTGGAGAATCTGGTGAACGATGCTGAGCCCCAGGCCCGTGCCTCCGCTGCGGCGCGACCGGTCCGGATCGACGCGGTAGAACCGCTCGAAAATGCGCTCGAGGTGATCTTCCGGGATGCCGCGGCCGGTATCGATCACCTCGACGCGTACTTTGTCGAGCCGCCGACGGAACCGGCATCGGATCGTTCCCTCGTCCGTATACGCAATCGCGTTGTCGATCAGATTCGTGAGTACCTGGCGAATCCGATTGCGGTCGGCGAACACGTACAGGTGCGGGTTTTCGAGCTCGAGGGCGAGGCCTTTGTGGGCGGCTTTTCGGCGAAGCATGTCGCCGACCTCTTCGATGAGCTCCTCGAGGTCGAATGTCGAGGCCTTGATGACGTCCTCGCGGTACTCGAGCCGCGCGATCTCGATGAGGTCGTTGAACAGGTTCTGGAGCCGGTGGAGGTTCGTCAGCCCCTTCTCCGCATAGCGCTTGCGCATTTCCGGCGTCAGCGTGCCGCTTCCGAGGGCTTCGAGGTAGCCGCTGACGGCGAAGATGGGGTTGCGAACCTCGTGTCCTACGTTCCCGATGAATTCGTTCTGCAGCTGCGTCAGCCGCTGCAGCTCGTCGATCTGGCGCCGGAAGCTGTCCGACATCCGGTTGAGGCTCATCGCGAGCTCGTGAAATTCGGCGGCCCGCGAATCCACTTTGATCTTCTCGCCCAGTTCGCCTTCAGCAATCCGTCGAGCCGAGTTTCGAATCGCCAGCAGCGGTGACGTAACCTGATGCGCGGCGACCCAGCTGCCGAGGAGGGCCAGGAGGAGCGCCATCGCCATGCCGACGACGATAGCGAGCAGCATGTTCTGCACGAGCGAAACGAGCGGGGGCTCGGGTTGTCCCACGCGCACGATGAGCTCGGAGGCGGGTCGGTAGAGCGCCACGAAGAGCATGACGCGGCCGTCCGCCGCTTCGCGCGCTGCGAACCGGACGGGCCTCTCCGCGGTCACTGCTATTTCCGGCCGCGTCAATAGGGCGCTGTCGGACAGGACGCGGCTGCCGTCGATGTCCCAGACGACGCTGTCTCCCTGAACGAGCGTGATGCGCAGGTCCGTAAGCCGGCTGATGTCGCGCGCGATCTCGAGCTGCCGGGCGGGGTCGTCCGCCTGCTCGATCTGAATGGCGATGCGCTCCGCCTGTCCGAAGAGCATCTGCCGCGTCGCCTCGTAGGTTTCGCCGCGCAGCGCGAAGGCCACGTAAAAGCCGACCGCGAGCACGGCCAGACCGACGAAGAGCGCGAACGTTAGAATCATCCACGTCTGCGTCGTGGCGCGACGCGGCACGATGTAGTTGGTAAGCCGCTTCAACCACCCCAT
>CAZXHQ010000024.1:8267-16149 GCA_964640145.1 uncultured Rhodothermales bacterium
GGGCCCGTCCTATTCCGAATCCGAGACCTCCTGGACGAAACGGTAGCCCACGCCGCGCACGGTCTGGATATGCCTGGCGAACGATCCCAGCTTCTCTCGAAGATTCTTGATGTGGGCGTCGACCGTCCGCTCGGTGACCATCATCGCATCTTGCCAGATGGTCTCGAGGAGCTGCTGGCGGGTGAAGGCTTTGCGGGGGTGCCGGACCAGGTAGCGAAGCAGCTCGAATTCCGTCAGGGTGAGTCCCAGGTCCTCGCCGTCGAGGACGGCCCGGTACTCGTCCTCATAAATGGTGAGGTCGTTGACCTGGATGGTCTTGCTTTCCTCGACCCCCGATCGCCGCAATACGGCCTTGACGTGAGCCACGATTACCTGAGGCGAAACCGGCTTGGTGAGATAATCGTCTCCGCCCATCATCAGACCTCGCACCTGATCCTCCTCCTCGGTTTTGGCACTGAGAAAGATGATGGGAATGGTTTCCGTTTCGACGCGCGAGCGTAGGCGTTCGCAGACTTCATACCCGTCGACGCCCGGCAGCATGATGTCGAGAACGATGAGATCGATTTCCGGCTTGGCCCGGTTCAGGGCCTCCTCGCCGTCGTAGGCCTTCTCGACATGGTATCCCTCCTGCTCGAGGAAGTGACTCACCACTTCCACTACGTCTTCCTCGTCGTCGACGACGAGGATGTTGACGTCCGAAGGATCTGCAGGTGTAGCCATACTAGTGGTACTTTTTGAATCGGTTGCGTGTAAGTCGGTGCCTCTGGATCCTCGAATATATTCTTCCTCGCCGTGGCATTAAACCCTGCTGGGGAGACCGGGGTCGTCGCGATCGGTCCCTTTCGCTCGAATACTTTCTAATTCCTGTAACGATTTGCGGCGGCGGCGGCCCTGACGCTCCAGGGGAGCGCGCCGTTCAGTCTACGTAGATGCGGGGCACGCGGGCGGACACGCCGGTAAGTATTTCGTAGGGGATGGTCTCGGCCCAGCCCGCCACGCTGAACGCGTCGGGACCGCCGTCGCCGAACAGGACGACCTCGTCGCCCACGTCGACCTCGCCGTCGGGCCCCACGTCTACCATGAAGGCATCCATGCAGACCGTACCCGCGACCGGGTAGCGTGCGCCGCGGATGCCGACGCTCGATCGGTTCGTCAGGAGCCGGGGATACCCGTCCGCGTAGCCGGCGCCGACCGTCGCGATGCGCGTGGCGCGGTGGGCGGTCCAGCGACGTCCATACGAGACGGTCGTTCCGGGCCGTACGGTTTTCACGTGGGTGACGCGTGAGGACACCCGCATGACGGGGCGCAGGCCGTGCTCTTCGGCGAGGCCCTCCAGGGACGAGTAGCCGTAAAGTCCGATCCCGACGCGTGCCAGGCTTCGGTCGTAGGCGGTCGAGCGGGGCAGTCGCAGGGCGGCCGCGCTGTTGGCGGCGTGAATGTATTCGGCGGCATCGCCGATTTCGGCCACGACCTCGTCGAACCGGTCGAGCTGTTCGTGGGCAAAGCTGAGGTCGGGTTCGTCCGCCGTAGCGAGGTGCGTCCAGATGCCGGCAAGCTCGACGCGGCGGGCACGCTCGAGCTTGCGTACGACGCGCGGCGCTTCCTCGGGGGAGACGCCGATACGACCCATCCCCGTGTCGATCGTGACGTGGACGCGAAACCGGTCCCCAGCCGCGGCGCGCTCGATCACGGCGTCGGCGACCGCGGCGGAGGATACCGTCACGTCGAGCCGGTAGGCAGGATAGGCGCTCAAGTGCTCGGGCAGGGGCGCCGTGAGCACGAGGATGCGCGCGTCGACGTCCGCCCGCCTCAGCTTCATGCCCTCCGCGGCCGTGGCGACGGCAAACAGGCGGACGCCGTGATCGGCCAGCTCCCGCGCCATGCGCGTGGCGCCGTGTCCGTAGGCGTCCGCCTTCACGACGGCCATGAGATCAGCCTCGGCGCAGGCGGACTGCAGGACGTCCGCGTTGTGCAGGATTCGGTCGACGAAGATCTCGGCGACCGTCGGCGTTCCTAACGCCCCGCTCTCGCGGACGTCGCGGGCGGAGGCGTTGCGGGATGCAGGAAGGTCTGTCAATGCAGGCTCCACGAATGAGGGTGAACGCAGCGAGCGCCCGATCGAGTCACCCGCAGGCGTACGGCGTCGAGGCTGAGCGAAGCGGCCCGCGGAAGCGACCCGGCACAGCGGTCGAGGGCTCGTCGGACGTCGTCGGACCCAAACATGTCGGGCTGGTAACGGGCGTGGACGTACTCCGGTTCGGGCCTGGAGATTCGGCGGATTTCAGCCCGAAACCTTTAGGAAGATGCTCGTTACAATCAGCGCTCCGTGCGCTCGCCGGCGGATCGCCACGATTCGGCGCTCGCGCGAGGGTCGGGCCGGGAAGCCCGGTCTGCCGCGTCCGGTAATGATGATGATCGACAGGGATATGCAGAGGATTAGAACGGTAGGTGCGCTGCTGGTCTGGTTGCTGGTTTGCGCAGTGCCGACTGTCGGTCAGCAGGCGGACCGGCCGGAGCTCACGCTCGAAGACATCCACGCGTCCGCCCTGTTCACGCCGCGAACGTTTGAGAGCGGACGATGGGCCGACGAAGGGCCCGTCGTTACGTTCGTCGAGGAGGACGCGGAAAGCGGCGCGACGCACCTGATCAGCGACAACCTGGAAACGGGCCGGCGGGAGCGCCTCATCGACGGGAGCAATCTGTACGCGCCCGACGTCGACCGGCTCATCGAAATCGAAGACTACGAATACAGTCCGGCCGGCTCGAAGGTACTCATCTACACCGACTCCGAGCCCGTCTGGAGGTACAACACGAAGGGATATTATTACGTCTACGATCTCGAAACGAATAGCCTCGAGCCGCTCGCTCGCCGGGCCGACGGCTTTCAGATGTTCGCCAAATTCAGTCCGAACGGTCGACGCGTGGCCTTCGTGCGCAACCGCAACCTCTTTGCCGTGGACCTGGCCGACATGACGGAGCATCAGCTCACGTCCGACGGCGCAGACGGCGGCATCATCAACGGCACGTCGGACTGGGTCTACGAGGAAGAGTTCGGGCTGCGCGACGGCTGGGCATGGGGGCCGGATGGGACGCACATTGCCTACGTCCAGCTCGACGAATCGGCGACGCGCGACTTCGTCATGGCGGATCTGCGCGAGCAGTACCCCGTTCTCGTCCGCTTCCGGTACCCGAAGGCGGGGGAGGCCAACAGCGAGATCCACGTCGGCGTCGTGGACGTCGAGACCGGCGAGAACCGGTTCTTCGATTCGGGCACGTGGTATGCCGGCGGAGACAGCCTGGAGTACATATCCAGCCTCGGTTGGACGCCCGAGATCGACGGGACCTCCTATGTCTGGTTCTTTCGCCTGAACCGCGACCAGAACCGGGTGGACGTTCTCTACGGCGATCCGGCGGACATGTCAACGCGGCTCATTCTTCGCGAGGAGAACGATACGTGGATCGACGTGGAAACGTCGTTCGGCGACCTGGCCGGAGGTACCATCACCTATCTCGACGACGACCGTCACTTCGTCTGGCTCAGCGAGCGGGACGGCTACCGGCACCTGTACCTCTACGAGAACGACGGCACCTTCGTGCGCAGGCTGACGCATGGGGACTGGAACGTCACCAGTTTCCACGGGGTCGCACCGGACCGCGACGCCGTGTACTTTACGGGCACGGCCGCAAGCCCGCTCGAACGACATCTCTACCGCGTGCCGTTCGCCGGCGCGGCCTCGACCGACGGCGCCCCGGACCCGAGGCGCATCACCGATCGTTCGGGACGCCACACCGTCAGCATGTCGCGCGACCTGCGCTACTACATCGACCGATTCACGAACGTATCGACGCCGCTCGTGACGACGCTCCACGCTGCAGACGGCACCCGCCTCGAGGTGCTCGAAGCCAATGACGAGCTCAACGAGCGCCTGGAGCGCTACGGCCTTCCCTATCCCGAGTTCACGGACGTCGAGGCCGCCGATGGCACCCCGCTGAACGCCTACCTCATCAAGCCTACCCGTTTCGATTCGACGAAGACGTATCCGCTGCTCGTGTACGTCTACGGAGGGCCGGGTGTGCAAACGGTCCAGAACGCGTGGGGAGGCATCCGCTATCTCTGGCATGCTTACCTCGCCGAGCGTCACGGGATCGTGGTGGCAAGCGTCGACAATCGGGGCACGGGCGGCCGCGGCAAGGCCTTCAAGAGCACCACCTATAGACGGCTGGGCGTGCTGGAGGCGCAGGATCAGATTGCAGCGGCCGACCGGCTCAGTGCGCTTCCGTACATCGATCCCGATCGTACCGCGATCTGGGGATGGAGCTATGGAGGATACCTGACCCTCATGTCGATGCTCTATGGACAGGGACCCGACACGTTCGAGCTCGGCATCGCCGTCGCCCCGGTGACGGACTGGCGCCAGTACGATACCATCTATACGGAGCGGTACATGTCGACGCCGCAGCGAAACGCCGAAGGGTATCGCCGGAGCGCGCCGACGAACTACGCCGATCGTTTGCGTGATTCGCAGGATCTGTTGATCATACACGGCGACCTCGACGACAACGTTCACTTTCAGAATGCCACCCAGATGGTCGACGCGCTCCAGCAGGCGGGCAAACAGTTCGATTTCATGTTCTATCCCGGCCGCGACCACGGTATCTACGGGGGGACGACCCGCACCCACCTGTATACGCTCATGACCGATTACCTCGCCGAAAATCTCTGAGCGACGCATGACCCCGGACCTTCTTCTTCGTGGAGGCACGCTTCTCGATCCGGCGACCGGCTCGCAGCGCGCGGCCGACATCCTGATCCGAGACGGGCGCATCGCCGAGATCGGCGTGGATCTGGATGCCGACCGCGTGCCGGTCTACGACTGCACCGACCGGCTTATCTCGCCTGGCTGGATGGATATGCACGTCCATTTTCGAGAACCGGGATACGAACACAAGGAGACCATCGAGACGGGGTGCCGGGCGGCGGCGGCCGGCGGCTTCACGGCCGTAGCCTGCATGCCGAATACGGATCCGCCCATCCACACGAGAGACGTCGTCGAATTCATCGTAGAACGAGCAGACAGGACCGCGGTCGACGTGCATCCGATCGCGTGCGTGTCCAAGCGGCGCAAGGGCCGGGAGCTCACCGAGATGGCGGACCTGGCCGACGGCGGTGCGGTCGCATTCAGTGACGACGGGGCGCCGGTGCAACATGCCGGATTGATGCGGCGCGCACTCGAGTACAGCTCGACGCTCGGCATGCCGATCATCAACCACATGGAGGAGCGGACGCTCAGTGCGGACGGTCACATGCACGAGGGAAATGTCGCGACGCGACTCGGCATACCCGGCATTCCGGCGCTTGCGGAAGAGGTCATGATCGCGCGCGACGTGCTGCTGGCCGAGTTCACGGGGGGGCACGTACACGTCGCCCACATCTCGACGC
Organism: uncultured Rhodothermales bacterium; assembly: GCA_964640145.1. Taxonomy (GTDB): domain Bacteria; phylum Bacteroidota; class Rhodothermia; order Rhodothermales; family VXPQ01; genus CAZXHQ01. The sequence goes on from CAZXHQ010000024.1 coordinate 13,708, forward strand.
GAACCGGCGTCGACCTCGTCAGACGGGCCAAGGAGCGCGGCATCCACGTCACGGCGGAGGTGTGTCCGCATCATTTCTCGCTCACCGACGAGGCCGTGGAGGAGACGGGTTTCTCGACGGACACCAAGATGCACCCCCCGCTCCGCACGGCCGATGACGTGGAGGCGGTCAAGGAGGGATTGCGAGACGGCACGATCGACGTGATCTGCACCGACCACGCCCCGCACGCGTCCTTCGAGAAGGAGGTCGAGTTTATCGCGGCGCCGTTCGGCATCCTGGGGTTGGAGACGGCGTGGGGGCTGACGGGTCGGGAGCTCATCGAACCCGGCGTGCTTACGCTCGCCGAAGCCGTGCGCAAGCTGACCGTCGAGCCGAGAGCCGTTCTGGGGCTCGACGTGCCGGCGACGGAGGAAGGAGCGCCCGCTAGCCTGACCGTCTTCGATGCGACCACGCGGTGGACGTTCGAGCAGAAGCACATTCGCTCCAAAAGCCGAAATACACCGTACGTGGGCAGCCGCATGGTCGGCCGCGCATGGGCCGTCTACAACAGGAAGCAGTTCGTCGAAGCGGCCTAACCCCATGCCTCCGCTGGAATCCCAGGCAGAAAAGCTGAACGTCGGCGTCGTATTCGGTGGCGTTTCACCCGAGCACGAGGTCTCCGTCATCTCCTCGCTCCAGGCCATCCACGCACTCGATCGAAATCGATTCGATCCGGTGCCCATCTACATCGCGAAGGACGGTACGTGGTACACCGGCGACGTCCTGCTCGACGTGGACGCCTTCCGCGACGTCGATCAGCTGCGACGCCGCGCCACGCCCGTACGAGTCGATGCCGGGACGGCAGGGTCGCTGCTGCTTCTCGAGAAGAAGCGGGGCGGGCTGTTCTCGGGACGACCCCGAGAAGTTCGGGTGGATGTCGTTTTCCTCGGACTCCACGGCGGCTCCGGGGAAGACGGGGGTCTTCAGGGCCTCTGCGAGACGTTCAACGTGGCCTACACGGGCAGCACGATCCTGGGCTCTGCGCTGGGCATGGACAAGGTCCTATCCAAGTACGTCTGCCGGGATCAGGACATACCGATCGTGGATTTCGTCGCCTTCCGGGAATCGCAGTGGGCCCACCATGAAGAGGAGTGGCTCGATCGCTGCGAGGAGGAGCTGGGGTATCCCGTCGTCGTCAAGCCGGCCCGCCTGGGGTCGTCCATAGGAATCGCCATGGTCGAGGATCGCGACGAGCTGGATCGGGCCGTCGAGGAGGCCCTTCGCTACGACCAGAAGGTCGTCGTGGAGCATGCCGTCCGCGAGCTCACCGAAATCAACTGCGCCGTACTCGGCAGTGCGGATGAGGCCGTGGCAAGCGCGCTCGAGCAGCCCGTTCGGACGGAAGGCGAGGAGCTGCTCACCTTTCAGGAGAAGTACATGCGCGACGAGGAGGGCGGCCCCAAGGGCGCCCGCTCCGGCGCAAAGCGGGCGAGCGACGGTCCGGCCGGGATGGCTTCCCTGGACCGGATCATTCCCGCGCCGATCGAGGTGGAGACGGCCGAGCGGATCCGTGCGATGGCCGTCCGCGTCTTCCAGCTCTTCGAGTGCGGCGGCGTGGCCCGCATCGACTTCATGATCGATGGGGCGGACGGGTCTGTGTACTTCAACGAAATCAACACGATTCCCGGGTCGTTCTCGTTTTACCTCTGGGACCCCGCCGGCGTGCCGTTCGACGAGCTCGTCGCGCGAATGATCGACCTGGCACGTGCGCGGCACCGCGAGAGAAATAGCCGGGTGCGTACGTATGACGTGAATCTACTCTCGGAGAAGAGCCTTCGAGGCATCAAGGGGTCCAAGCGATCGTGAGGATGCGAAGGTTTCGAACCCGTCTCTCCGTGGCCCTGCTGGCGGCGCTTCTTTTCGCTTGCGGGGCCGATGACGGACTCGGCGAGGCGGAACTGGTAGACGGCGCGGCAGAGAACGCCGAGACCGGGAGCGCCTACCGGGTCGTGCTGGGGAACGCGATTACCGATACGCTGCGCGGCGAGGCCGCCTTCGGGATCGCATACGAGCCGGCATCGGGACGGCACCGCTTCGTGATTCGTCTCCACTCCGACTATGACTTCGCCGGCGGCTTCGTGCTGGCCCATCGCGACACGACGCTGCCGGCCGCAGGCCGCTACGATTTCGCCCTTTCCTCCGATTCGCTCGAAGGTGCGGACGAGGCCGAGTTTCTTCTGCTGTATCGCGAAGGCATGCTGCGCGATCTGCGTGCCTCCTCCGGCTCGCTCGAGCTGACGACGGTGGCCGACACGCTCATCGCAGGTACGTTCGATGCCAGGCTCCGGGGGCGGGTTGCCGCACTCGCTCGTCCGGGCGACCCGCGCGCCGAGGTTCACGCCGTGGGCCGATTCCGGGCCAGGCCCGATCTCGGCGGATTAATCATCGGCCTGTAGTCGGCCC
>CAZXHQ010000025.1:0-16129 GCA_964640145.1 uncultured Rhodothermales bacterium
CCTTGTTGGCCTCGTTATGTTTCCGCTCGTAGCTGACGAGATCCTCCAGGGTAAAACCGTCGTGCGCCGTCACGAAGTTGATGGACGCGTAGGGACGGCGGCCGGACCGTTCGTACAGATCGCTCGAACCGGAGAAGCGCGTTGCGAACTCCCCGCCGAGATCTTCGTCGCCCCGCCAGAAACGCCGCGTGGCATCGCGGAACCGCCCGTTCCACTCCGTCCACAACCACGGAAAGCTTCCGACCTGGTAGCCCCCCGGCCCGACGTCCCAGGGCTCGGCGATAAGCTTCACCTGGCTGAGCACGGGGTCCTGCTGGATGAGCGTGAAGAACGCCGACAACATGTCGATCTCGTAGAGCTCGCGGGCAAGGGCCGCGGCCAGGTCGAATCGGAAGCCGTCGACGTGCATGTCGAGCACCCAGTACCGGAGGCTGTCCATGACGAGCTGCAAGACGTGGGGGTTGCCCGCGTCGAGCGTGTTGCCGGTGCCGGTGTAGTCCATCAGAAAGCGCGCGTTGTCCGGATTCTCCTTGTAGTAGGAGAGATTGTCGATGCCGCGCATCGAGAGCGTCGGTCCAAGGCGATTCCCTTCGGCCGTGTGGTTGTAGACGACGTCGATGATTACTTCGAATCCAGCCGCATGCAGGGCGCGGACCATCATCTTAAAATCCCGTACCGCCGACACGGAGCCGCCGCTGGCGTACTCGGGCTCCGGCGCGAAATAGGCGAGCGTATTGTATCCCCAATACTGGGCAAGCCCGAGCTCGACGAGCCGCCGGTCCTGCACCTTCGCGTGTACGGGCAGCAGCTGAATTGTCGTTACGCCGAGATTTGACAGATGGTCGAGGACGGGGTCCGACACGAGTCCGAGGTACGTCCCCCGCACCCTGTCGGGCACCTCCGGATGCAGCCTGGTAAGCCCCTTGACGTGCGTCTCGTAGATGATCGTGTCTTCCCAGGGAATACGAGGAGCCCGGTCGTCTCCCCACTCGAAATGCTCTTCGACGACCGCCCCGAGCGGCGCATAGGGCGCCGAATCGGTTTCGCTGAAGCTGAGGTCCTCTTCGTCCGAATCGAGATCGTAGCCGAAAAGGCTGTCGTTCCACGTAAGGGGCCGACCGATGGCCTTGGCGTACGGGTCGAGAAGCACCTTATTCGGATTGAAGCGATGGCCGTTTTCGGGATCGTACGGACCGTATGCGCGGTACCCGTAGAGCTGTCCCGGCCGCAGATTCGGCACGTAGCCATGCCAGATCGGGCCCGTTCGTTCCGGAAGCACGAACACTTCGGAGGGCTCCGCATCCTCCTCGCTTTCGAAGAGCAGGAGCTCGATCTTCTCGGCATGTTGACTGTAGAGCGCAAAGTTAACCCCGAGTCCGTCCCAATCGGCGCCCATCGGGTAGGGTCTTCCCGGCCAGACTTTCGGCTGCCGTTTCGCTCGAAGCCCGACTCCGTCCGTACTTGCCTCAACCATGATATATTTCTGCATCCCCGACGCCGTGAAAACGGCGGTCTGGGGTTTCTATTTGAGGAACAGCTTGCTTCACTTCGGTTAATCTGGAAGGTCTCGTAACGAGCATGTCACACTTGACCTTTCCCGTGCAGCACGCATATTAGTTTAGCATGTAATCCGGCCGGCCGCGGAGGCGTCACGCTATCGGGACGTGAGTTGGTCCTCTCGAGCAGCCGCCGCCTTGAAACTCGCGTCTTTTTTAGCCGGTCTATGCCGTTTAGTTTCAAGCCCGTACATGCGGGGCCCTCGTCAATCTACTCACTCAAGCCTTTACGTACATGCCCGACAACAACGTGCCTTCGAGCTGGTCTCGCGTGGTCCTCGCCTGGATAAAGCCGGTCGTGGAGGGAGGCCGGTGGCCGGTAAAGCGGTCCGTCGGAGAGGAGGTGACCGTCACGGCGGCCCTGATTGCCGACGGACACGACAAGATCGCCGCGGAGCTGTTCTTTCGTCATGAAGACGATAGGTCCGATCAGATGCGACGTCTGGAGCTGCTGCACAACGACGAATATCACGCCTCCTTCGATGTGGAGCGGCTCGGTTTTTATCTCTACGGCGTCCGCGCCTGGATCGATCCGTTCGCGACGTGGCAGGATCAGTTTAAACGGCGGGTCGACGGAGGCGATACGGACTACGAGATCAAGAGCGAGTTGCAGGACGGCGCCGTGCTGCTTCGGCGCGCGGCCGAGGACGCCGAGAAGAAAGAGGCGCAAGAGCTGCACCGTTACGCCGACGCATTCGAGGAAGGCAACGTGGAGGCGGCGCTCACTCGCAGAGTGCTCGAGCTGGCGCAGGCCAACGACCCGCGTGATGGAGCGATCGTGAGTGATACGTACAGGCTCCAGGCCGACCCCGAGCTGGCCCGGTTCGCCGCCTGGTACGAATTCTTTCCGCGCTCGGCGCCGGCGCAGGACGGCGCCGACCACGCGACGCTCGACGATGCCGCCGAGCTCCTGCCGCGCATCAAGGAGATGGGCTTCGACGTCGTCTACCTTCCCCCCGTCCACCCCATCGGCGAGACGCATCGGAAGGGGAAGGACAATGCACCGGCGGCAGAGCCTGGCGAGCCGGGCAGCCCCTGGGCTATCGGCTCGAAGGAGGGCGGACATAAGGCGGTGCATCCGGACCTGGGAGGCATCGAGGCGTTCGACCGGTTCGTCGCGCGCGCCGAGGAGCTCGGACTCAGCGTCGCCCTGGACATCGCCTTTCAGACGTCTCCCGATCATCCCTACGTCGAGGAGCACCCGACGTGGTTCAAGCAACGGCCCGACGGATCGATCCGCTACGCCGAAAATCCGCCCAAGAAGTATCAGGACGTCTATCCGATCAATTTTGAATCGGAGGACTGGAAAAACCTGTGGAAGGAGCTCAAGAGCGTCTTCGAGTTCTGGATCGAGCACGGCGTGAAGGTCTTCCGCGTCGACAATCCGCACACGAAGCCGTTCGCCTTCTGGAAATGGTGCCTCGGCGCGCTGCGGCGCGAGCACCCCGAGACCATCTACCTCGCCGAAGCGTTTGCGCGCCCGAAGATCATGTACCAGCTCGCGAAGCTGGGCTACAACAACTCCTACACCTACTTCACCTGGCGAAACACGAAGCAAGAGCTGACCTCCTACTGCCGCGAGCTCTACGACACGGAAGTCGGCGAGTATTTCCGTCCCAACTTCTGGCCGAACACGCCCGACATCCTCCACGATTATCTGGTACACGGGGGCCGGCCGGCGCACGTGATCCGTTTCGTGCTGGCCGCGACGCTGTCCTCCACCTACGGCCTCTACGGGCCGCCGTACGAACACGTGGACAACAGACAACATCCGGACCGGGAAGAGTACGCGCACAACGAGAAGTACGAGATCCGCTCCTGGAACTGGCACGACTCCAGTTCTCTCCAGCCGCTCATCCAGCGCGTGAACCGCATTCGGAAGGAGAACCCGGCGCTGCAGCATATGCGAAACCTCACCTTCCATGAAACCGACAGCCCGCACCTGCTCGCCTATTCGAAGAGCTACGACGACAACCTGATCCTGGTCATCGTAAATCTCGACCCCTACCACGAGCATCAGGGCTGGCTCTACCTCCCGCTCTCCGCACTCGACATCCCCAACGATCGACCGTACGAGCTCCACGACATGCTCGGCGGCGAGCGCTATTATTGGAACGGTGCCGACAATTACGTGAAACTTTCACCTCACGTGACTCCCGCCCACATCTTTCGCGTTTATAACCATCCGCCCTCGGAATCGGATTTTGACTATTTCGCGTGAACAGGCGGACGATGGCCGTCAGGCAGCCTGGCAGTAACAGACCCGGCGCTGCGCTACCGGGATATGCATGAAAGGACCTTGCGCACGTGGTTAGATTCTTGAAAGTTGAGATTGATTGAGATGGCCAGACGCAGAATGGAAGAGACGGGTCCCTCCGCAGGATCCGGGACCGACCGGGTATGAAGGCTGACCTCTCCCAGCGAGAAAATTTTAACCTGCAACCTTCAACCTTCCACCGAGAATGTCCGATTTCCTGACCGATCCCCTTTGGTACAAAGATGCGGTCGTCTATGAGCTGCACGTTCGGTCGTTTTTCGATGCATCCAACGACGGCTACGGCGACTTCGAGGGACTGCGGCGCAAGCTGCCGTACGTCGAGTCGCTCGGCGTAAACACGCTCTGGCTGCTGCCCTTCCTCGAGAGCCCGCTGAAAGACGACGGCTACGACACGGCCGACTATCTCAAGATCCTGCCCGTCCACGGGACGCTGGACGACTTCCAGGCTTTCCTCGACGAGGCCCACAACCGGGGCATGCGCGTCGTCACGGAGCTGGTGCTCAACCACACGTCCGATCAGCATCCGTGGTTTCAGGAGGCCCGCGACCCATCCTCGCCGAAACACGACTGGTACGTCTGGAGCGAGTCGAGCGAGAAGTACAACGACGCGCGCATCATTTTTACCGACACGGAGGTGTCGAACTGGACGTGGGACCGGCAGGCGCAGAAGTACTACTGGCACCGGTTCTTCGGCCATCAGCCCGATCTCAACTACGACAATCCGGAGGTGCGGGCCGAGATGAAGGAGGTGTTCTTCTACTGGCTCGACATGGGGGTGGATGGGCTTCGGCTCGACGCCGTGCCGTACCTCTACGAGCGGGAAGGCACGAACTGCGAGAATCTCCCCGAAACGATCCAATACATCAAGGGGCTGCGCACCGCCATCGAAGAGCGCTACGGACCCGGGAAGGTGCTCCTTGCGGAGGCCAACCAGTGGCCGGAAGATACGCTTCCCTATTTCGCGGACGGTGAAGGCGTTCAGATGGCGTTCAACTTTCCCATCATGCCGCGCCTATACATGGCGCTGCGGCGGGAAAACCGCCATCCCATCGTCCAGATGCTCGAGGTGACGAACGACATTCCCGAGGAGTGCCAGTGGGCCATTTTTCTGCGTAACCACGACGAGCTCACGCTCGAGATGGTCACGGATGAAGAGCGCGACTACATGTACCACGAGTACGCCGCCGAGCCGCGCTTCCGCATCAACGTGGGCATTCGCCGCCGGCTCGCCCCGCTGCTCGGCTCCGAACGGAAGCGGATCGAGCTGATGAACGCCCTCCTCCTGTCGCTGAAGGGAAGTCCGATCCTCTACTACGGAGACGAGATCGGGATGGGGGACGACCCGTTCCTCGGCGATCGTAACGGCGTCCGTACGCCGATGCAGTGGAGTCCCGACAAGAACGGCGGCTTCTCCAGAGCGCCGCACCACAAGCTGTTCATGCCGACGATCAGCCGCGGCCCCTACAGCTACGAATTCATAAACGTGGAAGATGCGGAAAACGACCCGTATTCACTCCTTAACTTCATGAAGCGGTTGCTGGCCATTCGCAACAAACACGTCAAGGTGTTCGGCCGCGGAACGCTCGAGCTGCTGCCGGTCGAAAATCAACACGTCCTCGCCTTCGTGCGCGAGTTCGAAGGCAAGAAGATCCTCGTCGTGGCGAACCTGTCGCGCTTCGCCCAATCGATCTTCCTGCCGGTGTCCGACCTCTACACCGGCTGCACGCCGGTCGAGCTGTTCAGCCAGTCGCCCTTCCCGGTCGTCGGCGAGTCGCCGTACCACATGCTGCTCGGTCCGCACGGCTTCTTCTGGTTCATGCTCGAGCCGGAGGAGGCCGCACCCCCGCAGCGGCTCTCGGGCGTTCAGATGCGGCCGGAACGACGGGAGGAGCAGTTGCCGGTGCTCAGCGTGTCGGAAGGCATCCAGAATCTCCTCGTCAAGACCATGGTCCGCGACAAAGGCATGCAGCACCTCGAGGCCCTGCTGCCGGAATACGTGATGGATCAGCGCTGGTACGGCGCCAAAGATCGGAAGATCGAGTCGATCGCCGTCGAGGACGCGGTCAGGCTGCAGGCCGACCCCTTTCCCGTCTACATGTCGATTCTGCGGGTGAAGACGGACGCGGATGAGAGCCTCTACGTCCTGCCCCTCACGCTCAGCTTCGCCGAGGAAGCGGAGAGGATCCTCGAAGAACGCCGTGCCTCCGCCGTCGCGTGGGTGGACGGACCCGGCGGCCGCGGCCTGCTTCACGACGCCACCGTCCGGCCGGATTTCTGGCTCAGCCTCTTCCGGTGGTGGCGACGGGGAGGGCGAGGACGTTCGCTTCGCGGCGTCTACCAGGCCTCCATCGATGCGAAGATCGAGCGCGGAGCCGTGGAATCGGCGACCCTCCTGACCGGCGAGCAGAGCAACTCGTCGGCGATCATCGACAAGCGCTTCTTCATCAAGCTCTACCGCCGGATGGAGGAGGGAATCAATCCCGAAACCGAACTCCTTCGCTACCTGACCGATGCCGGCTTCCAGTTCATCCCCCGGCTCTACGGGCGGGTCACGTTTCGCGCCGGACGCCAGGAGTATGCGATGGGCATTCTGCAGGATGCCCTGCCGGTCGAAAACGACGGATGGAACCACGCCATCGACGTTACCGACCGCTTCTTCGAGCGCGTCTCGGAGATGGCGCCGCCGACGGGCGGCTTGCCGGCAGCCCCCGACGAGGACGTGCCGGGGTGGCTCGAGGATGTGGCCCCGGAGATGCTCTCGCTCGCTCGCGTGCTCGGCATTCGTACGGCCGAGATGCATCTCAGCCTCTCTCATGCCGAGAACGGCGACCTCAAGCCGGTCGCCGGCACGCAGGACGACGTCGACGCGCTCGTGGACCGCATACGCCGCGAAGCGGCCGAGACCCGCCGAATGCTGTCTCAGCACAAGAATCGTCTCTCGGACGTGCCGAAGTCGACGGAGTGGGACGCCGGCCTACAGCAGCTCGAACGGCTGAAAGCAATCGGGAGCGTACCGCAGCGCATCCGCATTCACGGCGATTATCACCTCGGTCAGGTCCTCCTCGCCGACGGCGAATTCTACATCCTCGACTTCGAAGGGGAGCCGGCGAGAAGCCTGGAGGAGCGTCGCCGGCGCGACTTCGCTCTCCGAGACGTGGCGGGCATGCAGCGGTCGCTCGAATACGCGATCCTGGCTGCGTGGCACGAACAGGAAGACGACGAGAACAAGCTCGGCGAGTGGGCCAGAAAGCTCATTCACTGGTGCGAAGCCGTGTTTCAGGCTGCCTATTTCGGTACGACCGAAGAGAGCGACATCCTGCCCGCCGCCGACGCGCGCCACAGCTACCTCTGGACGTACCTCTTCGACAAGGCGCTCTACGAGGTTCGTTACGAGCTCAATCATCGGCCCGCATGGACGTGGCTGCCTCTCCGGGGGCTCAAACGCCTGCTCGTAGAAGCCCGCACCGAACCTGCTGCGGCCGATGCCGCGGAGGCCATGTGACGGTATCCGACGAACTTCCGACCTGCCCATTCGACTTCCCAACAGAACATGCCCTGGCTCGACAAGGCTGACATTCAACGCTGGAACGAAGGCTCCTTTCACGACAGCTACAGGAAGCTGGGAGCGCATCTTAACAAACAAGGCGCATGGTTCGCCGTCTGGGCGCCATGGGCGGATTCGGTCTCCGTTCTCGGCGAATTCAACGACTGGAATCCGGATGCCTGCCACCTGAATCGCAACGACGCCGGCATCTGGGAAGGCTTCGTGCGCGGTGCTCGACCGGGTCACCATTACAAGTACCGGGTGCAGCGCGGCATGTATACGGTCGACAAGACCGATCCCTATGCATTTGCCATGGAAGCGCCGCAGGCAAGCGGCGATACGGCCGCCGGATTGGCCTCCATCCTCGTGGAGCTCGACTACGAGTGGGGAGACGAGGCCTGGCTCGACCAGCGCGCCGGGCCGGAATCGCTCGGACGGCCCGTGTCCGTCTACGAGGTTCACCTCGGTTCCTGGCGAAAGCAGGGCGACTACTCGATGAGCTACCGCGAAATCGCCGAGCCCCTCGCCGATCACGTCGACGACCTCGGCTTCACGCACGTCGAGTTCATGCCCGTCATGGAGCATCCGTTCTACGGCTCCTGGGGCTATCAAGTCGCCGGATACTACGCGCCGACGTTCCGCTTCGGCAAGCCCGTAGACTTCAAGTACCTGGTGGACTATCTGCATCAGCGCGGCATCGGGGTGCTGCTGGACTGGGTGCCGGCCCACTTCGCCACCGATCCGCAAGGCCTCGTCTTCTTCGACGGCAGCACCCTGTACGAGTACGACGATCCGCAGATGCGTTACCATCCCGACTGGGGCACGTACGTCTTCGACTACAACAAGCCGGGCGTCAAGAACTTCCTCGTCTCCAACGCGCTCTTCTGGCTCAAGGAATATCACATCGACGGACTCCGGTTCGATGCCGTCGCCTCGATGCTCTACCGCGACTACTCCCGCGGACAGTCCTGGTCGCCCAACCTGTTCGGCGGACGCGAGAACCTCGAGGCCATCGACCTTCTGAAGAAAGTGAACGAGGTCGTCTACTCGGAGGTGCCGGACGCCATGATGGTCGCCGAGGAATCCACCGCCTATCCCGGCGTGTCGCAGCCAACCTACAACGGCGGGCTCGGCTTCCTGTATAAGTGGAACATGGGGTGGATGCACGATACCCTCGAGTACATGAAGGAGGATCCGGTGCATCGGAAGTACCATCATGACAACCTCACCTTTCCGCTCGTGTATGCCTTCTCGGAGCAATTCACACTGCCGCTTTCCCACGACGAGGTCGTCCACGGGAAAGGCTCGCTCTGGGGCAAGATGCCGGGGGACCCCTGGCAAAAGGCGGCCAATCTCCGGCTCCTCTATGGGCACCAGGTCGGCCATCCCGGCAAGAAGCTCCTCTTCATGGGCTCCGAATTCGGGCAGGAGAGCGAATGGACGCACGACCATTCCATCGATTGGCACCTGCTCGACGAACCGCTGCACAGAGGCGTCATGGAATGGGTCAGGGACATTTTCGGTCTCTACCGCGATCACCCTGCGCTCTGGAACGATGAGGCCGGCGGCTTCGAGTGGATCGACTTCGGTGACCGCGACAATAGCACGATCAGCTACATCCGCCAGTCGGGCGAAAGGAAACTGGTGTTCATCCTCAACTTCACCCCCGTGCCGCGCACCAACTATCGGATCGGCGTCCCGGGCGAGGGTCGCTGGCGGGAGGTCCTCAATTCCGACGCGGAGATTTACGGAGGAGGCGAGATCGGCAACCTGGGAGGCGTCGAGACCCATCCCGTGCCGTACCACGGGCGCAATCATTCGATCGTACTGACGCTTCCGCCGCTAAGCGTCGTCATCTTCGAGCGTGAGGGATGACTTCCCCTCCTGGCTCCGGGAAGCTCACCGTAAACGTGGAGCTCGCACCCGGCGTGCTGCATGCGCCGATCCGGCCGTCCATGAGCTCGAGGTTGTGAAGGATGCGATCGCGTCCTGGCCTCGCGACGACGCCCCTTTCGAAACGTCCGCCAGGACTAGGATCCGTGCTCCGTCGCTTCGTGAGGGAAGCTCGGCCTCCAGAACCGTATAAGTGCTCTCGCAGGTGGTCACGAACCACCGGCCGGATGCATTGGCCCGCAAGCGACCCCTACCGGGCACGCCGGGAGCGATGGATCCGTGGATGGACCGCGCCCCGGCTAACGTCCGGGCCGCGACGGGAGTCCTGGTCCCGGCTAGAGTCCAGGCAACGACTAAAGTTCAGACCCGGGCTAAAGTCCAGGCAGCCGCTGCCGATATACTCATCATCACAGCATGGTGCATCACGTGCGGGAGAGCCGCCCGATCCTGCACGTGAACCGGTCCCGCGGCTGCGCTTCGGCGCGGTCGCGGGGCCTTTTCTTTGCTGATGCTCGACGGAATCAGGACGTCTGCCCGAAGACGGTCGCAAAGACATGGCGGCGTCCTCCTCGGTTCCGGTGCTCGCACAGATAGATCCCCTGCCACGTTCCGAGCGCCAGTCTGCCCGCCTGTATCGGGATCATCAGTCCGCTTCCGAACAGGGAGGCCTTGATGTGCGCCGGCATGTCGTCCGCGCCCTCGACGGTGTGGGTCCAATACGGAGCGTCCTCCGGCACCATTCGGTTGACGTGCGCTTCGAAGTCCGACCGAACGGCTGAACTGGCATTTTCGTTGAGCGTCAACGCGGCGGATGTGTGCTGGATGAACAGGTGCAGGAATCCGACCTCGACGTTCCGCAGGTCGGGAAGCTGCTTGAGGATCTCGTCCGTCACGAGATGAAAGCCCCGCGACCGCGCCGAAAGCGAGAGCCGTTTCTGCACCCAGTGCATATAGGACGACGTCGATCTCCAGCCGGGTATTTGGTCGGTTTGCTGCGACCGTTCCACGATGCGCCGCAGAGGCGGTGCTACGGTATACCCAGTAGTTTATGGGTTTGCAGCGACAGGCGCCACCGTGGATGGGCCAGACAGTAGGCCACCGCCTTCTGGATATTTTCCGCCACGTCCGGCCCGTCCATCGGCTGCACGAAGAAGTGATCGAACGGCAGGTGGACGTATGCAGCCGGCGGCGCCGTCGGCTGCGGGTAGACGAGCTTCAGCTCGTCGCCCTCGTGCACGACCATCTCGGCGCCGGCCTTCGGGCTGACGCAGATCCAGTCGATCCCTGTCGGCGGCTCTTTCGTGCCGTTCGTCTCGACGGCCACTTCGAAGCCCTCCTCGTGCAGTGCAGCCACAAGCTCGTCGTCGAGCTGAAGGAGCGGCTCGCCGCCCGTACAGACGACGTATCGGTTGGACGTACCGCCGGGCCAGTGCTCCGCTACGGCGCCGGCGAGCGATGCGGCGCCGCCGAACTTGCCACCGCCCGGCCCGTCCGTGCCTACGAACTCCGTGTCGCAAAACCGGCAGATCGCGTCCGCACGATCCTCCTCCCGCCCGGTCCAGAGATTGCATCCGGCAAACCGCAGGAAGACGGCCGGACGCCCCGTCCGGGCCCCTTCTCCCTGTATCGTATAGTAAATTTCCTTGACGCTGTAGCTCATCCCGGTGCGTACCTTCGGTCCTCCGAGGGCTTCACTGATCGTTACGGTTGACGTATTGCGGCTATCAAGTCCGCCGTCTTACATAACTAACGAGAACGAGACTTCGTTCATGGACTCTTGCTGATGACCCAGTCGCCTCCTTCCGCACGTGACGTTCTGTTCGTCGACGGCTGCCGTACTCCATTTCTTCGGTCCGGGACCGCCTTCGCGGATCTCAGGGCCTACGACCTCGGCCGCATGGCGCTCAAGGGCCTGCTGACGCGGACGGGCCTCGATCCGGCTCGCGCCGACCGGGTGATCATGGGATGCGTGGTACAGGACGTCGATACCACCAACGTGGCGCGCGAGAGTGCGCTCGCTGCCGGCTTTCCGGCCCAGGTGCCGGCGTTTACGGTAACCATGGCGTGCATTTCCAGCAACCAGGCCATCTCATCCGCCGTCGATCTCATCCGCTCCGATCAGGCCGAGGTCGTCGTCGCCGGCGGAGCCGAAACGCTCTCCGACCTGCCGATCCGGCTCAGCAAGAAGCTCCGCACGAAGCTCATTGAGGCGCGGAAATACAAGTCGCCTGCCGACTACCTCGACTTTGTAAAGGGTTTGAGTCCGAAAGATCTTCTGCCGGAGATCCCGTCGATCTCGGAGTATTCGACCGGCGAAACGATGGGAGAGAGCGCCGACAAGCTGGCCGCCATGTTCGACGTCTCGCGCGAGGCGCAGGACGAGTATGCGCTCCGGTCGCACCGGCGAGCGGCGGAGGCGTGGTCGAACGGCTGGCTGCGCGAGGAGGTGCTCCCCGTAGCCGCCCCGCCCCATTTCGACCCGATCGCCGAGGACAACGGCTTCCGCCCCGACACGAGCATGGAGAAGCTGCGCGCCCTACCGCCTGCCTTCGTCAAGCCGTACGGCACGGTAACGGCAGGGAACTCGTCGTTCCTCACGGACGGGGCGTCGGCTGTGCTCGTGATGAGCCGTGCGGCCGCGGAAGAGCACGGCTATCAACCGCCAGCGGTGCTCCGGGACTACGTTTTCGTGGCGCAGGATCCGGACGAGGAGCTGCTCCTGGGACCGGCGTACGCCATTCCGCAGCTGCTCGACCGTGCCCGGCTCTCGCTCTCCGACGTCGACGTATTCGAGCTGCACGAGGCCTTCGCCGGACAGGTCGTGGCCGTCCTGCGCGCGCTCGCCTCCGACGAGTTCGCACGCCGGAAGGCGAGGCGGGACGGAGCCGCCGGCGAGATGCCCCTGGAGAGGCTAAACGCGCACGGCGGCTCCCTGTCGCTCGGACATCCTTTCGGAGCAACCGGCGCCCGGCTCGTCACGACGGCCGTCCGCCGTCTGCATGACGAAGACGGACGATTCGCCGTCGTGGCCGCCTGCGCGGCGGGCGGGCTCGGACACGCCATGCTCATCGAACGGGAAGACCAGCCATGACGGGACGTTTTCTCCGAACGGAGCGCGACGAGGAGCTGATGATCTGGTGGCTCGACCAGCAAGACGACCGGCACAACAAGCTGTCGGTCGCGGCGCTCGAAGAAATCGGAACCGCGATCGAAGAGGCGACGACCAGCGCCGACGTGCGCGGCATCGTGGTAATTAGCGCCAAGCCGGACAGCTTCATCGTCGGGGCGGACCTTCGGGAGCTGCGGGCCTTCGAAACGCGAGCCGACGCCGAGGCCCTCAGCCGGCGCGCCCACGAGCTCATCCTGAGCGTCCGAGCGCTCAGCATCCCGATCGTGGCCGCCATCCACGGTCCCGCCATGGGCGGGGGCCTCGAGCTGGCCCTGGCCTGCTCGATGCGCCTCGCAACGGATCACCAGGCGACTACGTTCGCGCTTCCGGAAGTAAAGCTCGGGCTCGTTCCCGGCGGCGGAGGCACGCAGCTTCTCCCGCGCCTGGTCGGCATTCAGAGCAGCCTCCCGCTGCTTCTGACGGGAACGAACACCTATCCCGTTCCAGCCAGGCGCATGGGCCTGGTCGACGCGCTGATCCACCGCCCCGGCCTCCTGACGGCGGCCATGCAGGCGGCGCGAGACCTGATTGCCGGCCGGACCAAGGTCGCTGACCGCGGACCCGGCGCACTCCACGAGCGCGCGCTCGAGAGCACTGCCCTTACGAGGCGGCTCATCTACGGCCGGGCCGCCGAACGCGTCGAGGAGAAGGCGCGCGGCAACTATCCGGCTCCTCCGCGAATTCTCGAATGCGTCCGGGTCGGCATGGAAGACGGACTTATGGCGGGGCTCGATCTGGAGGCGGCCACGTTTGCAGAGCTTGCCATGACTCCGGAGTCGGAGGAGCTCGTCCGGCTCTTCTTCGCCAGGAACGACGCGGAACGGAATCCTTTCGACGGAGCGCAGCGGCCCATCCGACGCATCGGCATCCTCGGGGCCGGCTTGATGGGATCAGGCATCGCCGAAGTCAGCGCGCAGCACGGACTGGACGTCGTGGTGAAGGACCAATCCTTCGAACTCGCTTCCAAGGCAAGGAAGCACGTCTACCGTTCCGCATCGCGCCGCGTCAAGAAAGGAGCCATGCGCCCGTTCGACCGCGACGTCATGCTCGAGCGCGTGGCCGCCTCCGCTGCGTACGACGCCTTCTCCGACGTCGACCTCGTCATCGAGGCAGCGCCGGAGGATGCGGGCCTCAAGAAACGGCTCATCGGAGACGTCGAAGACGTCGTCAGGCCGAGCTGCATCTTCGCCTCAAACACGTCGTCGATCCCCATCTCCGACCTGGCGAAGGCATCGTCACGGCCCGACCAGGTCATCGGCATGCATTATTTCTCGCCCGTTCCGAAGGTGCCGCTGCTGGAAATCATACGGACCGATCGGACGCCGGACTGGGTGCTCGCCTCCGCCTTCGAGGTAGGCCGTACGCAGGGCAAAACGATCATCATCGTTAACGACGGACCCGGCTTCTATACGACGCGCATCCTCGCCCTCTACATGAACGAGGCGCTCGATCTGCTCGACGACGGGGCAGACGTTCAGGCCGTCGATCACGCCATGCGCGACTTCGGATTTCCCATGGGACCGTACGAGCTCTTCGATCTCGTCGGCATCGACGTGTCCGCCAAGATCACGCAGGTGCTTGGAGAATTCTTCATCGAGAGAGGCATCGTCCCCAACCACCGAGCCGATGAGATGGTAGAGGCCGGCTTGAAAGGCCGGAAAACCGGCCGCGGCTTCTACGTGCACGAAGAAGGAAAAAAGAAAGAGGTCAACGACGCGGCCTACCGGTTCTTCGGAGGCAGCGGGGCGTCGTCACCGCCTGACGGCGACGTGCAGCAGCGCCTGGCTATGGCGCTGGTCAATGAAGCCGTCAAGTGCCTGGACGACGGTATACTGGATTCTCCGGTAGATGGCGACGTGGGTGCCGTGTTCGGGCTCGGCTTTCCGCCGTTTCGCGGCGGGCCGTTCAGATACTGCGATGCGGAGGGTCCGGAACGCATCGTGGAGCGTCTCGAAGCGCTCGAAGAGCGCCATGGAACACAGTTCGAGCCGTCCCCACGCCTGCGTAAGCTGGTCGCCGACCGCGCTACGTTCTACTGATCCCTGCCGAGAGCGGCCTTCCATCGGGGTAAGCCCGAGCAGGGAGGCGCCGAGACGCGGAGCGCGGTGCATCGGCACTCATAGGGTAGCGTAGTTGCGAATCGATGTCTTCGTCTCATCCGCGGAGACGAACTGAACGCCCGACTCGGTCATCTTCTGCATCGCCTTCTCGAGTGAACCTTCCGTATCGATCGGTCGGGACGCTTCCTCGACGACGAGCACCTCGAACCCGTCCGCGCGCCCGTCTACGGCCGACCAGTGGACACAGAAGTCCAGCGCCAGACCCACGAGATAGAGCGTCTCGATGCCCCGATCTTTGAGATAGCCGTTCAGACCGGTCGGCGTGGATCGGTCATTCTCGAAGAACGCCGAGTAGGAATCGATGTGGCGTCGAAACCCTTTTCGAAGAATGAGTTCTGCGCGGTCGAGATCCAGGTCATCGTGCAGCTCCGCCCCGCGCGATCCCTGCACGCAGTGATCCGGCCAGAGAATCTGATCGCCGTAGTCGGTCTGGATCACGTCGAACGGTTGCCGGCCGTCATGAGAGGACGCGAACGAATCGTGACCCCGCGGATGCCAGTCCTGCGTGAATAGAACGTGTTCGAAGCTCTCCGCCAGGTCGTTCACGACGGGGATGATCTCATCACCGTTCGGAACGGCCAGGCTGCCGCCCGGCAGAAAATCATACTGAACGTCTATGACAAGAAGCGCTCTCATGGCTGCAAATTGAGAAGTACGTGACGTCCTGCGTGTATTCGTAGAAGCTCATCCCCGTTTCTCCGGGGCTACGGTCCAGCCGGGGCGCCTCTGCACGAGATCAGGCGCCCCGCAGACGTGCTTCCGTCTTCTTAAATGCGCCGCAGCGCCACAGGTTTGGCCACCTCGCTCGAAAATGGGGGGAGCGTCCCTGCGAGCATGACGATGTTGATCTAGACGACCGTCACGGCAGCCGAACGGCCTTAAACCAGAAATCCCGGAGGACCGTGAAGACGGACACCATCTCTGAAAACCGGGCCGGCTTCGTGATGTAGGCGTTGACGCCGGCCAGATAGCTCTCCTCGACGTCGTTCTCCGAATTCGATGTGGTCAGCACGATGACAGGGATGCTGCGGAGGTCGGGATCCGTCTTGATCTCCTGCAGCGCTTCCCTTCCATCCTTGCGCGGCATGTTGAGATCCAGCAGGATCAGGGCCGGTCGAGGGGCGGCCTCAGTGTCGGCGTACTCTCCGCGGTGCTTGAGGTAATCCATCAGCTCCTCCCCATTCCAGACGGTGCGGACGTCGGGCATTCCCAGCTCCTGCTCGAGCACCCTCTTTACGAGCATCCGGTCGTCTGCGTCGTCTTCGGCGAGTAGGATCACCTTCGATCCCGCGTTCGTGCCCATGGCGTATACCGCACCTTCACACCTGCTGTCGAGGGTTCCTGGTCCGCCTTTACGATCGTGCCATAATGTACCCACCCGTCGGGAAGGTTCTCGTCCATGCTAGGGCAGATACATTTTTGTTACGAAGGCGGCACAATGTAACAAACGTGTACGCACACTGCGATGTCGGCATGGAGCTCGTGCGTGCCGCAGCGGACGGCTGACCGCCAGCTATGAGGATTCGAGCCCGGTTCGAAGACCCGGCGATTGCAGGCGCTTTAATCGGT
>CAZXHQ010000026.1:0-8247 GCA_964640145.1 uncultured Rhodothermales bacterium
GTAAGAGATATGCCCCTTTATGCGGTCCGCACATGCGACTCTTGTTGCGTCGACCGACGACGCCACCTACTTTAACGATGACGAACGCATGGTCCCGTTGCCGTAAGGCAACTTGAACGCCATGCTCCTGGAAGGACGTCAAGAGCTGCGATGAATATTGTCGAGCCACAAGGGAAGAAACTGGCGGGTGTTTGGACTGCGCTCTCGACGGCTCTTCTAGCACTCCTCGAAAACGAACCCGGGGTGGCCCAGCCGGAGGGCATTACGTGAGCCCATGGCTGGATGACTACGATTGGGACAGCAGCGGGCAGCACCTTATTCGCCTGATATCGATGAAGGAATCTGGCAGTCCTCCAGTTGAACCCGGCGACGAACATTGGGATCGCCGGAGTACCCGTTTGATGGAATTGCAGGCGCAATTCCCGAAGCGTGAATCGTCGTTAGTTCTGCACTCAGCCACCGTGTACATTATCGCTTGACGTTGGTATGACTTTTGGCGTTTGATGAAGCACTATCGAGGAGGCAATGTCTTCGCCAGAAGCATAGCGATTGTACTGGCCCACATTAATATATTTAATTGCTGTTGCAGGTGATCCGATGCGGTTTCCGATCTTAGCGCTCGGATTCTCTCTCACTCTGTTCTTGATAGCGCGACCGTCGCACGCGCAATCAGCTGCACGAGCGACCAGCGTCGGTGGATGGCTTGCCGAGGTCGACGAGGCGCTAAGCCGTGACGACCGGAGACGAGCGATAGAGATTCTGGACCAGAAGCTCGACGAATCACCTTCATTGCTTGAGGCGCGCCTCCTCCGGGCCCGTGTGTACAGCGCTAACGCAGAGAAATCCTTTTTTGAGGCCTCGAATGCGTCAATTCTAGATCCCAGTGATCTACGGCAAATTGCGCAGGCAGCCGCCCGTGTAGCAAGAGGAGCGGAGTGGGGCTTCGAATATAACGTCGAACACGACATATCGAGGGCAATCCTCGATTTCGAATTTATTCTGGCAAGGGATTCTAGCTTCGAGAACACGCTCTACGAGTACTCTAAATTGTGGCACTCCCACTACGTCTTCGACCGTGCGATTGAAGCTGGTGAAGCCCAGGTCCGACTTCGCCCAGACGTGGCGGCCGGGCATGAAGAGCTCGTCGCGAGCTACAGGCACTATATCTGGCGGAGAAAGTCCGAAAGGGCGCTGCGCTGGTTGGAGGAGCGTCCGACGCCGTACGCCAGGTATTTCGTCGGCGAGATCTACCGTCGAGAGGGGCGCTACAAACGTGCCGACGACATATACGCGAATCTTCTTAATGAAGACGCGGCGATACCCAGGCCGCCGGTGATCCTCTCGAGGGCTCGCGTCCGTATCGCGCAGGGACGACACAGGGAGGCGTACTCGTATATCGAGCAAGCTCTCCAGTTCGACAGCCTGGTGGGCGCAAGGCTCCTGCTGGGCGAGTTCTTGTACGTGATGGACGCGACCGAACACGCAGACTCGCGCCAACTGGGCACTGTTGACGAATACAGAGCGTTCGTAGAAAAGATGTGGACGCGTCGAAATCCCGCGCCGGCCGCCGCCATAAACTGGCGCCTCCTCGAGCACTTTCGAAGGCTCGTAGTGGCAGAGCGCGACTTCGAGTTCTTCGGAAGCCGGAAGCGACCCATGGGCGACGTCGTGACCGCGACAGACGTCGTACCTGCGTACGAAATGGATATTGATGTACCTTCGTGGTACTACGACGTGCACGGTCTCAACGACAAAGGCCTCATATATGTGCGCTACGGTGAGCCGGATCAAAAGCTGTGGACACAGCCTGTATTCGCGCCTCCTCCGGATCCCGGCGTACCGTTAAACACCTCCTGGCGCTATGCGGCTGAAAAATTAGACTTCCACTTCGTCAACCCGCATACGGGTGGCGAGCCGTATGCATACTACCTCGTGGCATCGCTCGGAGAGTGCCGCATGGCAGCAGACCGTGCCCAGTGGGGCGGCTTCTACCAGCAGCTTGCGCCCCACATGCGTGCCGGTGATCCCAGGAAGCCCATCGGGGGGAGCGACCCCTGCGACGGTGACGCCGACCCTAGATCCGTGTTCGATGCGGCGGAAGCGGTGGATAAACTCAGTGACGCCGGCCGGGAGGCCATTAACAGGGGCCTGGCGACGGATCGGCACACCTGGTCGACTATGGAGGTCGAGTCATTTGATTTTCCGTTCGACGTCGTCACTTTTCGTGGAAATGAGGGACGGACCGACGTGAGCGTCTACTTCGCGCTGCCTGTGGGCTGGTTCAGCGGAAAGGTGTCGTCGGATGAGCTTCCTGTCGCGGTCGGCTTCGCGATGCACGATATGAATTGGCAGGCCGTAGCAAGAGAGTCGGCGGTGCGACGCTATCCGATCTCTGAAGAGGCCGCGAAGGCCGCCTTCGAAGAAATCCATCTCTCCGTGCGGCCCGATTCGTACCGCGTTTCGATTCACGCCGACCTTCTCGATGAGCCGCCGCTCGGCGGGTACAAGATGGGTCTACGGATTCCGGATTACACGCGGCTGGAAGCGATGATGAGTGACGTCGTTCTTGCCTACGACGTCCGACCCAAGGCAGGGCACGTTCCGTCGTCGCGCAGCTCCCTGCAAATTACGGCTAATCCGTTCCACCGGTCTGCGCTCGACCAGTCTCTGCACGTCTACTTTGAACTCTACAATCTTACGCTCGATCAGGACGACAGAGCACGGTATCGTGTGCGATATGCCCTTGAGCCGACCAAGAAGGAGGGCGGGGTCTTCGGTCTGTTCGGTCGTAAGCAGCCTGGACTTTCGGTGTCGGCGAGCTTCGAGGACGACACGCCGTCACCGATCGTTTACTCGGAAATCGACGTCGGCGAATTATCTGTGGGCGAATACGAATTTACCGTTCACGTCACCGACGAAACGTCAGGAAAAGAGTTGGCCCGTCGAGTACGCGTGGAGCTATATCAGCCGAACCCATAGGACGCCAGGCAGAGGGTGAAGATCTAAAGATGGCCAAGTACATGCCGTGCGCGCGACGTCTGATCTGCGCTTCTCTGTTCTGGGCGCTGGCGGGATTCTGCGGAGCCGATGGCATGCAGGCACAAGACGTCGTAATACGCGGGGCCGTGTTGAGCGCCGACACTGGAGAGCCGCTTGCTGGCGTCAACATCTTTCTGGATCAGACCACGTATGGGAGCTCGACAGCGGACAACGGATTGTTCGAAATCACATCCGTTCCGCCGGGCGAGTATCGGGTCGTAGCCTCGATGATCGGATACGCCACGCAGATCAGGCACGTCGAAGCAGTACATGATAATCCGGCGTACGACGTCGATTTCAGACTCGCGAGGACGGTTTTGGAATTGGAAGCGATAGAGGTGGAAGCCGACCGCCCACGCGCCTGGGAGCGCAATCTGCGGCTTTTCGAGCACAACTTCATCGGCCGATCGGAGAATGCCGAACGCACGGAGATTCTCAATCCATACGTTCTGGAATTCGAGGCGGTCGACGGAACTTTTCGCGCAAGCTCACCGGCCCCGCTGCAGATCGAGAACCGCGCGCTGGGTTACAGGCTGAGCATTGAATTGATTCAGTACTGGGGGAGCGCCGATCTGCTTCAAATGCGCGGGCCGATACGCTTCGAGGAGCTCGTGCCATCGAACCCTCAAGAGGCGGAGCAATGGAAAGAGCGTCGCCGGGCGGCCTATGAAGGCTCGCTGATGCATTTCCTCAGGAGTCTCGTAGACGGTACGCTCCGAGATGAGGGCTTCTTTGCGGCGCACGAGCTGCATCTCGGATATAATATCGAGCGCGTCGAGGTCGGCGCATTCCCGATTCTTGAGGCGACGGACCGTTCCTATCTGTATCGTCTATTTTTCGAGCACCAGCTCGTCGTTACCTATGGGCGCAGAAGATCGTGGATACGGCTTACCGGGGACGATGCGCTGGTTCACCGCGCCGGCTACGTGTATGGGACGCAGCTGGGCGAACCACCGTTGGCGGTGTCCGGTGATATGGCGGTCAATCGTCTAGCAGACCTTCTGCCTCGCGACTACGGTCTGTGAGGCTACTGCGGGAATCCATGGAGGGACGTGACCTGATCGCCGGTCGTCGAATCAATACGAGGAATTCGAAGAGGAGGAACTAGACAGGTCGCCCGTAAAGAAGGTCACGAGACGCCGGCCGCGGACGACGACTCAGAGGTAACGCGATCACCACCTTCCGGCGACACTGTAACGGCGAAGGTGATTCGCTTCGTCGGTGCGGGGTTGTCCTCGCCCGCCACCCTCCAGGTAGGCGGGCTGATCTTTGAGAAGTGGAGCCAGACGGATTCGAACCGTCGACCTCTACAATGCCATTGTAGCGCTCTACCAACTGAGCTATGGCCCCAGGTATCCAGGTGTGATGCCGCCCGACGGGCGGCTCCGATCAAAAAATCGCCGCGAGTCATGATACTCCATGCGCGCGGTAGGTGTCCAATCACGATCCGGCGGGCTCTGCTGTTCCAGCCTCATTTCATATTCACACGGGAGGGACGCAGGCCGGTCCCCAACGGGGTTCAGGCGGCGCAGGCCCGCCCCGTCATCGTCTCGAGCTTCACCTGCGGGGCAGGCATGCCGCGTGGATACCATTGTCACCCGCGGCGCGGCCACGCCCCGTATGCACCGTTCGTCGCGGGGCCGCCATGGCCGTCGACACCATTCTCACCCGCAGCGTCGCCACCATTGTCAGCCCGCGCGGGCATGCCCGGAATAATCCGCATGTCATGCCGCCGCAGCCCGCTGCAGAACGAGCCGCATCCACGCCCCCGTAAGACTCACCCTTGCGCCGCCACCCGCTCGTAGGCCTGCAGCACCAGTGCCGCAATGTTGCCGCCCATGTAGCGCGCGACATCCTCCTCGGAGAAGAGCCCGGGATGCTGCCGTATGCGCCAGTCGGGATATTCCGCGCTACTCGACAGGCCGGCGAAAAGCGCCCGGAAGCCGCCGAAGTTCCAGGCGGGCACGCCGTACGGCGCGTCGCTGGCACACGAGAGGTTACGGCTGAACGGCTCCCCGGCGTACTGATACGTGATGAGCGCGCTGCGGATGTGGACGTCGCGCTTCGTGCTGAGGATGTAATGGATGTTGGGGTGCTCCAGCCCCAGCGCTCGCGAGGCGATGTACTGTTCGTCGGCCGCGACGTAGCTCGCCCCGCCGCCGCCCATGTGGATGCCGATAACCGGATGGGGCGCGATCCGCTCGGCGATCGTCCGGAGGGCCGAGACGGGCGTGTGCGGGGTGTCGGCGCCGTAGTGGAACGCCGGCACGGCGCCCCGAGCGACGATGTGATCCGTGACCTCCAGCACGTGCTCGCCACCCATGTCGTAGCCGCCCTGGGCCGGGTTCATCTTCACGATCGACATCCCAAATCCGATGACGCATTCGTCGACCATCCGCATTGCCCTGTTCGCGCCCAGCGCCTTGGGATCCGTCCATCCGGCCGGAATGATGCGCTTCGGATACCGGACCGACGCCTCGTAGACATACCGATTCGCTGCCAGCAGCGCGTCGAAATTCTCCGACCGCGTCCCATCGTTCGATGTCACGGATGGGTTCTGCCACGCCAGCGACGTATCGACCGACGCCAGCGCCATTTCCTGGAGCAGCTGCTCGGCGGTGATGGGACGGCCGTGGAAGTAATTGGCCGTCTCGGCGACACGCTCGACCATGGCGTCGCCGTACAGCTCCGGATTCGATATGTGAGTGTCCGCATCGATGACCACCCTGTTTTCATTCAGGTAGGCCACGCGGGCCGCGATCTGCTGGGCGAGCTGGGGGGGCACGGTGCTGAGAATCGAGTGGATGGATTACGGAGCGTCAGTCGGCCCAGGCCGCGCCGTCGGGGAAGGCGTACTCCTGCAGCGACGCCTCGCGCATCGTGATGCTGTAGCCCGGCGCCTCCGGTAGCCTGTAACTGGCGTTATCGATCACGACCGGGTTGACGAAATGCTCGTGCAGGTGATCGACGTACTCCGCCACGCGGTGCTCCAGGCTGCCGCTCACCGCGACGTAGTCGAAGATGGAGAGATGCTGTACGTATTCGCACAGGCCGACGCCGCCCGCGTGCGGGCACACGGGGATGCCGTACTTGGCCGCCATCAGCAACACGGCGAGGACCTCGTTCACGCCGCCCAGGCGGCAGGAATCGATCTGGCAGATCCCGATGGCATTGGCCTGGATGAGCTGCTTGAAGATGACCCGGTTCTGCGCGTGCTCGCCCGTCGCCACGCGGATGGGATGGAGCGCTCGCGCAATGGCCGCGTGACCGAGGACGTCGTCCGGACTCGTCGGCTCCTCGATCCAGTACGGGTCGAACTCGCGGAGCCGGTTCATGTGGTCGATGGCGGTGCCCACGTCCCAGTATTGGTTAGCGTCCATCATCAGGATGCGGTCCGTGCCGATTTCCTCCCTGATGATGGCAGCGCGCCGCCGGTCGTCCTCCAGATCCGCTCCCACCTTCTGCTTGAAGTGCGTCCAGCCGGCCTCGACGCCTTCGCGGCACAGCCGGCGGATCTTCTCGTCGGAATACCCCAGCCAGCCTGCGCTCGTCGTATAGGCGGGATAGCCGTTCTCACGAAGATAGGAGAGACGGGTGGAACGGGAGGGCTCCAGCCGGCGCAGCATGCCGACGGCCTCCTCGGGTGTGATCACGTCCGTCAGGTACTGAAACGGGATGCAGCCGACGAGCTCCTCCGGATCCATGTCCAGCAGGTACCGCCAGAGCGGTTTCCCGTCGCGTCTGGCCAGCAGGTCCCAAACGGCATTGACGACGGCCGCCGTCGCGAGGTGGATGACGCCCTTCTCCGGACCCAGCCATCGCATCTGACTGTCCCCCGTCAGCTTCCGCCAGAAGCCGAGCAGGTCGTCTCGGATCTCATCGAGCGTCATGCCCTCGACGAGCGGTGCGAGCGATTCGACCATCGCCGCGACGACCTCCGTGCCTCGCCCGCAGGTAAACGTAAGGCCGTCGCCCTCCAACCCGTCCTGATCGGTGTACAGGGTGACGTAGGCCGCGGAGTAGTCCGGGTCGACGTTCACGGCGTCCGATCCGTCGAGCGAGCGGGAGGTAGGGAAGCGGACGTCCCGGACGTCCAATCGAGTGATGCGCATGGACCTGCCGTTCTCAGCGATTTCTTATAATGAAGGCGGGCACCAAAGTATAAAATGCCCTCGTGGAATTCGACGATTCGCTTGCAACGAATGACATGAACAGGCGAGAGCTGATTACCCTCGTGGGCGCCGCGATCGGCGCGTCCCTGCCGGGCTCGGATGCACGGGCGGCACCCACGACGGCCCCGCCGTCCGAGAGCAGGGCCGAGGGAAGCATCATGACGGTCCGCGGTCCGATCGATCCGGCCGATGCCGGCGTCATGCTCCCCCACGAGCACCTCATGTCCCGCTTCGCCGGCGCCTCGGCGGAGAGGCGACCCGACTACGACGTGCGGGATCTCTTCAAGCAGGTCGTGCCCTACCTCGAAAAGGTGCGCGAACTGGGCGTCGAGACGATCGCCGACGCCACGGGCGCATATTTCGGGCGCGACGCGCTCATCCTGCGCCGCCTTTCCGAAATCACGGACGTTCATGTGATCACCAACACCGGGTATTACGGCGCGGCCGACGATCGCTTCGTGCCCGAGCATGCCTATACGGACACGGCCGGCGAGCTCGCCGACCGCTGGATCGGCGAGTGGCTCGAGGGCGTGGAGGGAACCGGCATCCAGCCCGGTTTCATCAAGACGGCGGTCGATTCGGAGCCGCTCTCGGAGATCGACGCCAAGCTGATTCGCGCTGCGGCGATCGCTCATCGCGAGACGGGTCTTACCATCACCGTTCACACCAGCGGACTCGCACGCGCGGCCCGCCAGCAGCTCGACATCCTCGCCGAGGAAGGCGTCTCGCCGGAGGCGTGGGTCTGGGTCCACGCCCACAACGCCGATGATCTGGATGGGCCGGCACGCGCGGCGGAGCAGGGGGCGTGGATCTCCTTTGACGGCATCGGAGCCGACACGGCGGCGCGCCACGTAGAACTCGCCGGCGCCATGCACGATCGCGGCCTGGCAGGCCGAGTGCTGCTCGCACACGACGGGAATTCCTATCCCCTGAGCGGCTCGCCGCGCCCCTACGAACATCTCTTCAGCCGCGTCATTCCGGGACTGCGAAACGCCGGACTCGATGAGGCCTGGATCCGGCGTCTGACCGTAGAGAA
>CAZXHQ010000026.1:8347-12510 GCA_964640145.1 uncultured Rhodothermales bacterium
TTGCATGCCACACGAATCAACGCGGCGCCCTACCATGCCGATCCCTTCCTTGCGAACGATCCTCGCAGCGCTCGCCTGCTGCTTTGTAGCGGTGTATCCCGCCGAAAGCCAGCCGCGCGCCGATAGGCCGAATATTCTCTTCATTCTGACGGACGACCAGGCGCCGTGGGCGGTCGGCGGCGAGGAGGCTCCCTTCACCGCCGACGCGGATCGCCATGCCGACCTTCGGACGCCCAACATGAACCGCCTCGCGCAGGAGGGGGCGCTCTTCACGAATGCCTTCGTGGTCACGCCCGTCTGCAGCCCGTCCCGCGCCGAGCTCATGACGAGCCGGTACGGCTCGGAGCTCGGCAATACGGACTGGAACCACCCGCAGCGCGAGGTAAGTCACGGACTCGATCCCGGCATGCTCACGTGGGTGGATCTCCTGAACCAGGAGGGATATGCAACGGGCCTCATCGGCAAGTGGCACCTCGGTACGCAGGATCGTTTTCATCCCACGCGAATGGGTTACGATCACTTCTTCGGGTTTCGCAGCGGGGGCAACTCGCCGCGTGATCCGGTTCTCGAGGAGACCGGCGTGACGCACCGCTACGACGGCTTCACGCAGGACATCCTGACCGACGGAGCGCTCGATTTCCTGCGTACGCATCGGGATGAGCCCTTCCTGCTCTCCCTGCATTACCGGGCGCCCCACGCGGCCTGGCTTCCGCTCCCGGAGGAGGACTGGGCGCCGTACGAGCATCTCGACGTCCGCATTCCCAATCCGGAGTATCCGCAGCTCGACGTCGACCGCGTCAGCCGGATGATGCGCGAGTATCTCGGCGCGGTGGCCAGCATCGATCGTAATCTCGGCCGCATCCTGACGGCCCTCGACGAGCTGGGACTGGAGGAGAATACGATCGTGATCTTCACCTCCGATCACGGCTACAACATGGGCCACAACGGCATCTGGCATAAGGGGAACGGCCACTGGGTCGTAACGGACTTGCCGGACGCGACGGGCAACATCCCGCAGGGCCAGCGGCCGAACATGTACGATCAGTCGCTGAAGGTTCCGCTGCTCGTGCGCTGGCCCGGTACGGTCCGTCCCGGCACCGTCGTCGAGGAGATCGTGTCGAATCTCGACTGGTATCCCACGCTGGCTGAGATGGGCAGAGCCGAGATTCCGGCCGCTCACGAAGTCCGAGGCCGCAGCTTCGTGCCGCTCCTCCGCGGTGAGACGCCCGCGAATTGGCCGACCGAATTCTACGCCGAGTATTCCACCCATCATCAGTCGTGGACGCACATGCGGGCCTACCGGACGCCCGAGTGGAAGCTCGTGCGCGACCTGCTTAATCCGGACCGGGATGAGCTCTACCATCTGGCCACGGACCCGGCGGAAGCCGCGAACCTGATCGACCGCGACGGGCCGGACGTCCGGAACGCCCTCCGCCGGCTCGATGCGCGCATCCTCGAGAAGATGACGGAGAACGGCGATCCGACGCTCCCGCTGGCTGACCGGCTGCGACCCTGACTGCGCGAAGCTCGACTTCGAGCCCTGGACGGGCCGGCGATTCGGTGAATCCTTCATAAAGCGTTCCGCCTCGAATCCCCATCGGGCCTATTTTTGGTTATGATGAACGGCTCGGCGCCGCTGCGTGACCTCGTCGCGCCCGCTGTTTCGCATCAACATCCTGCACCTCCTATGCCGCTCGATCATCCCGTCTACGTCTACAAGTTCGGCGGAACGTCCGTAAAGACGGCCGAGCGGATTCGCCGGGTCGTCGAGCTCGTGCTGGACGAGGATGCGGACGGGCTGCGCGTGGTCGTGGTCTCGGCACTCGGCGGCGTGACCGACCAGCTTATCACGGCGATCGATGAAGCCCTGGCCCGCTCGGGAAAGCACGCCGAAATCCTCGATGCGCTGAAGGACCGGCACGTCGCCGCCGTGGAGGAGCTCTCCGCCGGCGATGAACAGCGTCGGCTCCGTGAAGAGGTCGAGTCGAAGCTGCTGGAGCTGGCGGAGCTGCTTGACGGTGTCTATCTGCTGCGCGAGTGCACGCTGCGCACGCGGGACGCGATCATCGGCATGGGCGAGCAGCTCTCCGCTCCGTTGGCGGCGGCGGCCTTTCGTGCGGCCGGCGTGAAGGCCGAGGCGCTCGACGCCCGCGAGTTCATTCGTACCGATGCGTGTTTCGGGGAGGCTAATGTGCTCTTCGACGAGACGAGCGAGCTGGTTCGGGATCGCTTTGCAACGATCGACCCGGTTTCCATCACCGTCGTAACCGGGTTTATCGGCGCGACGGATCGAGGCGTGTCGACGACGCTCGGCCGGTCCGGCAGCGACTACACCGCCACGGTGCTCGGCGGCGCCCTCAAGGCGGAGCAGGTCGTCATCTGGACCGACGTCGACGGCGTGCTTTCGGCGGATCCGCGCCTGGTGCCGGACACGTTTGCGCTCCCTCAACTCAGTTATCGAGAGGCGGCGGAGCTCGCCTATTTCGGTGCGAAGGTGCTGCACCCCCGGACCATGCGGCCGCTTCAGCGGCAGAAGATCCCGCTGCGGATCAAGAATACGCTCAACCCGGATGCCCCCGGCACGCTGATTTCCGAGAAGACGACGACGATGGAGGGGCACGTGAAGGCCATCACGGCCATTCGCGACGTCGCGGTCGTCATGCTGGAAGGGACCGGCCTGATCGGTATCCCCGGCATCTCGGCTCGAGCCCTCAACGCGCTGGCCGCCCGCAACATCAACGTGCTCATGATCGCACAGGCCTCATCGGAGCAGAGCCTCTGCCTGGTGGTGCGCTCCGGCGACGCCGACATCTCCGCCGAACTGCTGCGCGAAGCCTTCGAACTCGAACTCTCTCGCGGCGACGTCGCCAGCGTGTACTCAATCGAAGGCTGCGCCGTCATTTCCTCCGTCGGCGACAACATGCGCGAGCGGCCGGGCCTGGCCGGTCGCATGTTCGCCACCCTCGGCCGCAGCGGCGTCAACGTCCTCGCCATCGCGCAGGGAGCATCCGAGACCAACATCTCCGCGGTCGTGAACGACGCGGAGATCAAGCAGGCGGTGCACGCGCTCCACGACGAGTTCGCGCTCGTGCGGCACCGGGTGCACGTCTTTATCATGGGCGCCGGCGTCGTGGGCCGTGCACTGCTCAAGATGCTGGCAGATCAGCAGGAGACGCTGCTCAATAATCTCAACCTCAACATCCACCTGGTCGGACTCGCCAATACGCGCAAGATGGCGTGGGACGTGGAGGGCATCTCCTTCCACGGCGCGGTCGCGGCCCTCGAAGCGAGCGATCGCCGGGGCGGTCTCGAGGCCGTGCTCGAACACCTGAAGGAGGCCAAGCTGAACCGGATGATGGTGATCGATGCGACGGCGTCGGACGACGTGGCGCATCATTATCCCGATCTGCTCGAGCGCTCCATCGCCGTGATTACGCCGAACAAGCGGGCGAATACGAAGGATCAGGCCTTCTACGAGCGGTTGCAGCGCGCAGCGCATCGTCAGCAGGTCCCGTATCTCTACGAGACGACGGTGGGCGCCGGGCTCCCGGTCATCTCGACGCTGCGCGATCTCATGCGGAGCGGCGATACGGTGATCCGCATCGAAGGCGTGCTCTCCGGCACCCTCGCGTACATCTTCAGCAGCATGGCAAACGGCCGGCGGTTTTCCGAGGCCGTGCGAACTGCGCGGATGAACGGGCTTACGGAACCGGACCCGAGAGATGATTTGAAGGGGGAGGACGTCGGCCGAAAGCTGCTCATCCTCGCCCGCGAAATGGGCCTGAAGGTGGAACGTGAAGATATCGCGGTCGAGTCGCTCGTCCCCGCGCACCTGTTCGACGTCTCGGTCGAGGATTTTATGGGTCAGCTCGAGGAACTGGACGCGGAGTGGGAGAAGCGCGTGCAGAAGGCGCGCGATGAAGGGGGCCGGCTGCAGTACATCGGACTGATCGAGGAGGAGCGGCTCAGCGTGCGTACGCGATGGGTGAGCCCCGACTCACCCTTTGCCCAGCTGAAGGGGACGGACAACATGGTCGTCTATACGACGCATCGTTATAATGAATACCCGCTCGTGGTCCAGGGACCGGGGGCGGGCCCGGTCGTAACGGCCGCCGGAATCCTCGCCGATCTCATCAAGGCTGCCGAGCTCGGGGGATAAAGGA
>CAZXHQ010000026.1:12610-15889 GCA_964640145.1 uncultured Rhodothermales bacterium
GATGCCATGAACCTTGCACTGGTCGGAACGGGACGGATGGGGACGGCCGTGGGCGAGCTTGCCGAGGAGCGCGGCCACGCCGTCGTGGCGCGCTTCGACGCGGAGCATCCGCTGCCGGAGCGGCCGGAGGCTGTGGAGCCGGCCGACGTCGTCGTTGACTTCTCGCTTCCGGACGTGGCGCCCATCCACATCCGGCGCTACTGCCGCTGGCGCGTGCCGGCGGTGGTGGGGACGACGGGCTGGTACGACCGGCTCGACGACGTCCGCGATTGGGTGGGCGAGAACGAGGCGTCGATTCTCTATGCCCCCAATTTTTCGATCGGCGTCGCCTTGCTGGTCAAGGCGCTGCGCGCCGTCACCCCGCTCGTGGACCGGCTTGCGGAATACGACGTCTTCATCCACGAGGTCCATCACGTGAACAAAGTCGACAGCCCGTCGGGCACCGCACTTATGCTGGCCGACATCCTGGTCGACGGTCTTCAGCGCAAGTCGCACGTCGAAGTGGAGACGCAGCACGACCGCATCAGCGCGGGCGTGCTGCACGTGAGCTCCACGCGGGCCGGCGGCGTGATCGGCAAGCATACGGTAGCGCTCGACAGCCCGTTCGACGAGCTGTTCTTCTCGCACCATGCCAAGAACCGCCAGGGATTCGCCTTCGGCGCCGTCAAGGCCGCCGAGTGGCTCCCGGGCCGTACAGGGCTCTTCACGTTGGAGGATCTGCTCGCCGATTGGGTCGATCCCGACGAGTAACGGCCTCCGCTTCGAACCTCCAAATTATTCAAACCTCTGATGCCATGGCTGACTTCATCTTCACCGGAACGGGAACGGCAATCGTCACACCGTTTACGGCCGACGACGAGATCGACTACGAGGCCTTCAAGCGGCACGTGGACCTTCAGATCGACGGGGGCGTGGATTGCCTCGTCGTGCTGGGTACTACCGGTGAGAACGCGACCGTCTGGCCGAAGGAGCGGAGCGAGCTCGTCGAGACGGCCATCGACTACGTCGACGGGCGCGTGCCCGTGATCGTCGGGACCGGCAACAATTCGACGAGCGAAAGCATCGGATTCTCGAAGGAGGCCGCCGCACAGGGCGCCGACGGCCTGCTCATCGTCGGTCCCTACTACAACAAGCCGACGCAGAGTGGATTCAAAGCCCACGTCAACGCCATCGCCGAGGCGACCGACTGTCCGATCGTGATCTACAACGTTCCCGGACGAACGAGCTTCAACATCCTTCCGGAGACCATCCTGGAGCTGGCCGAAGAGGTCTCTACCGTAGTCGGCGTGAAGGAAGCCTCCGGCAGCATCGCGCAGATCGGGGACCTTCTGGCGGGACGGCCTGATACGCTGGCCGTCTACTCGGGCGATGACGAGATGACGCTCCCGCTCATCGGCCTCGGCGGCGACGGCGCCGTCTCGGTGATCAGCAACGCCATCCCGGGCGCGTTCTCCACCATGACCCGGGAAGCGCTCGGCGGCCGCATTGAAGAGGCCCGCAAGACGCACTTCAAGCTGCTCGAGGCCATGCGCGCCTGCTTCTACGAGACCAATCCGATCCCCATAAAGGCCGTCCTGGACGATATGGGCGTGATGGGCGGACGGCTTCGCCTGCCGCTGCTGGAGATCACCGAAGCCAATCGGAAGCGCGTGCTGGATGCCTTCCGGCCGTTCGTCGGGTGAGTGCGTCCGGCTGCACGCTCTTACCGGCCGGCTCCCTCAGCCGGAGTGTTCGTGATGTGCGCTCGAGCTGCTTGCAGCTACGGTGCGGATCAGCTCGTCCGTGTTGAACGGCTTCGTCACGAAGACGTCGGCGCCCTGGCGGACGGCCCGTTCGCGGATGCCTGGCGCGTGGTTGGCCGTCAGAAAAATGATCGGCGTGTCCGCAAGGGCGGCGTCCGACCGGATCGCATTCACCACGTCAAGACCGTCTGCACCGGGCATCTGGAAGTTGGTAAGGACGACGTCGGGCTCGTGCCTGCGTGCGAGGTCGATGCCGGTGAGCCCGTCGTCCGCGCCGAGCGTTCGATACCCCTCGATCTGGAATAAGAGCTCCAGACCTTCGCGAAGGTGCGAATCGTCCTCTATGATGAGAATCGTCGGCATGATGTCGCAGACCGAGATTAAGCGTGTACGGACCGATCCGGAACGGACGCGGGCTGGGGCTCCCGGCCGCATCGCCCAGACGCCATCTACTTATTGCCCTTCAACACAACGATGATCCGAGCGTTTCGAGCCGGATCGGTGTTCGCGCTCAGGTGGCAGATATGTTGCAATACGTGAGCGCTTTATCAACGGCCTTCTACCGCGTCTTGAAGAGCGAGGCCAGCGTGCCGAGGACGGCCGTGTAGAGGCCCGAGCCGAACCAGAGGCCGGTGATCATGAAGCTATTCTTGGTTCCCGCCTCGAGCGCGAGGAAGAGTACGACAAGGCCGTTGTGAAGCAGGGCAATCACCAGACTGCCGACGAACGCGTGCTGCGGAAGGATAAGGAGCGTCTCGCGCTCGTTGGCCGGAAAGAGCCCGACCAGGAAACCGACCAGCGTCTTCACGAACATGTGGATTCCCCACGTGCCGTAGATCACGTCGAAGAGCAGCCCTCCGACAAAGCCGGACACGGCTCCGGCCTGACGGCCGTTTCGCAGGCCCATCCACGCCACGAACAGCAATACGGCGTCGGGATAGGCGCCCCAGAGGCGCAGCCGCCCCAGTACAAGCCACTGCAGAACGACCAGAAGGAGACCGACGAGGGCTTGTCGAACCAGAGCGGGCATGCGGTACGCGTAAAGCTACAGTCTATCTGCGGGCGCCAATCTACGACGCTGCCGATGCCAGTTCCATGATGATTCGGTCGATGGTCTGCGTGATCTGGTAGGACGGTCCCGAGTAGTTGTTAGCAAACACCGTAAAGGCCAGTGTGCGTCCGCTGCTGGTCGTGACGTACCCGCTCAGGGCGCGCACGAATTCCAACGATCCTGTCTTGGCAATCACCTGCACGCCGCTGAGGCGGTAGCGCAGCGTCGAGTTGGGTTCGCCGCCGCGCGCCAGGGAGGCCAGGAATGCGTCGCGTTCGGCGTGATCCTGCATGTATGCGAGAAGCCTGGTCATCGCCTCCGGGGTGATCATGTTCTTTCTGGAGAGGCCTGAGCCGTCGCGGATCTCGATAGATGCGGTCGCCGCCCCTGCCTCACCGAGCAATCGCTTTATGCGATTCTCGGCGCCTTCTGCACTCCCGTCTGCCGCAAGGGTTCGGAAAACCTGCTCCGCATAGAAATTATTGC
>CAZXHQ010000027.1:0-15574 GCA_964640145.1 uncultured Rhodothermales bacterium
ATGCACGTCACCATCGCGAGCAGGACCAGCGTGAACGACGTCAGCTTTCGCATGGTCTAACGAGCTGGAGGGAGTACTTAGGGAGACATGCGTCGACCAGTACCTGGCACATCCATTCGCAAGTATGCTAGCGGAATATGAGGGTCGACGCGCGTGCCCCGCCAGGAGCACCGACGAGCCATAGTCGAGTTATGGCGAGGGAACGACGCGGAGCGCGATGCAGCAGTGGCCATATGCTACCGTATTTGCGCAATGATGTACTTAGTATGGCCTCGCTTAGTTCGCTAACACGTAGCGTCGGCGCGGCCGGTTCCTCTCGCCGACGCGAGGCCTCCGCGGACGAATCCCAGGCCGTCTAGAATCCAGTTGAAGCTGCGGCTCTACAAACGACCGGCGATACGTCGTGCCGCCCAAGGCGCGCCGCAGGCCGGGCGTCGAGGCCAAAGGGCGGCGCACGGAGGGCAGCGGCGTACATGCGCGATGCATCGACAGGCTTCTAGAGGATGGTCCAGGTTTTCGAGGCGTGCGTGAGGCTCTCGCAGCCGTCGGCTCTCAGTACGACGAGATCCTCGATGCGGATTCCAAATCGGCCGGACAGATACACGCCGGGCTCGATCGACACGACGCAGTCGGGCGGTAAATCGTAGTCCACCGTGTACGAGACGCGGGGCCATTCGTGCACCTGCAGACCCACACCGTGACCGAGGCCGTGGACGAATGCGTCGCCGTAGCCCGCCTTCTGCACGACGTCCCGAGCGAGCGCATCCACGTCCGTCGAAGCCATGCCAGCTCGTGCTCCGGAGATGGCGGTCTCCTGAGCGGCGAGAACCAGCTCGTACAGCTCCAGGGCCAACGGATCGGGGTCGCCCAGCGCCACCATCCGCGTCATGTCGGAGGCATAGCCGTCGAGAACGCACCCGAAATCGAGCAAGACCACGTCTCCCCTTTCCACCTTCCGATCCGTCGGTCGAGCGTGCGGCAGCGCGCTGTTCGCGCCGGCGGCCACGACAGGTTCGAAGGCCATCCGCTCCGCGCCCTGACGCAGGTGTCGGTAGACGATTTCAGACGCAATTTCCTTTTCGGAAAGACCGAGACGCAGCCATGCGCTCACTTCGCCGAAGATGTCATCGGTGATGCTCTGCGCGGCCCGGATCCGATCGATCTCCTCCGGCGTCTTGGAGGCTACCAGTCGTGAAACGAGATCCTTCTCACCCTGCCACGCGACATCCGGCAGCCGCTCTTCGAGCTCGGCCAGCGACGCCACCGTGAGCCGGTCAGACTGATAGACGACCCGCCTCGCCCCGTCCAGGAGGCCGGTGCCGGCGACGTGGCCGACCAGATCGTAGCCGGGCGCGTGCACGGCGGCCCCGCGCACTTCTTCGCAGGCCTGCGTTCGGTAGCGGCCGTCGGTGAGGAAGTGCGCCGAATCGCGGCGGACGATTAACAGGCCGTTGGATCCTGTAAAGCCGCACGCCCAGCGAATGTCCGGCAAGAAGGACAGATACAGCGCATCCGCCTCCAGATCGCCGGCAAGAGCCCGAAGCTGCTGCATGCGGCTCATGCGAACTCGAGCCGGGCGCCGTCTTTCAGCAGAATCCACAGCGAGAAGGCGCCGAGCGCCGTGCCGACGGGAAAGCTAAAAAGATCGACGACGCTGAGAAGGATCACCACGGCGCGGGACCAGGACGTACGCCGGACCAACAGCGCGCCGGCAACCATGGACGGGAGGCCGATGGACGCCAGAATCAGGCCGGTCGTGATGCTCGCACCCAATCCTGCAGCCCACGCTGCGACGCTCGGGAGGAGTACGCTACCGAAGGTAACGGTGAGGATGACGACCGCGGAGAGAAGGAGCAGCACCATCCCATAGCCGACGTGCAGGTACCCGACGAGATCGATTCTTCGTGTCAGATCCATAATGGCGACGGAGGTTCGTGAACGAGGCGTACCTGCTACCGTACGTTCGCCGACGAGGGAAAGATACAGTCAGCCCCTGGTGCTGTAATTGGGAGCTTCCTTGGTGATAAAGACGTCGTGCGGATGGCTTTCGCGCTGCCCGGCGCCGGTGACGCGAATGAACTGCGCCTTTTCCTGCAGCTCCTTGATCGATGCCGCCCCGCAGTAGCCCATCGCGGCCCGGAGCCCGCCGGTCATCTGGAAGACGACCTCGCTCAGATTTCCACTGTAGGGAACGCGGCCTTCGATGCCTTCCGGAACGAGCTTCTTGATGTCATCCTCGGCATCCTGGAAGTAGCGGTCTTTCGATCCCGACTCCATCGCTCCTACCGAACCCATGCCCCGGTAGCTCTTGTACTTGCGTCCCTCGTAGAGGATGGTTTCTCCAGGACTCTCCTCGACGCGGGCGAAGAGGCCGCCGATCATCACCGAGTCGGCGCCGGCCGCGATCGCTTTGGGCACGTCGCCCGTCTGTTTGATGCCCCCGTCGGCAATAGCCGGCACGCCGAGAGCGTGGGCGACAGAGGCGCATTCCATGATTGCCGTAAGCTGCGGCACGCCGACGCCTGCCACCACCCGGGTCGTGCAGATCGACCCCGGTCCGATACCGATTTTGATGGCGTCCGCGCCTGCCCGAATCAGATCGTCCGCCGCCGCCGCCGTCCCAACGTTACCGGCGACTACGTCGATCGCGTCCGTGAACTCCTTGACCTGCTCGATGGTGTGCAGGACGCCGTCGGAATGGCCGTGCGCCGTGTCGACGACGACGAAGTCGACGCCGGCCTCGGCAAGCGCTGCGACCCGGTCGAGCACGTCGGCGGTAACCCCGACGGCGGCGCCGGCCCGCAGCCGGCCGTGTTCGTCCTTGCACGCATGCGGGTGCTTCCGCTTTTTTTCGAGATCCTTAAACGTGATGAGGCCCTTCAGGTAACCCCCGTCATCCACGACGGGCAATTTCTCGATCTTATGCTCCTGCAGGATGGCTTCCGCCTCCTCGAGCGTCGTCCCTATCGGTGCCGTGATCAGGTTGTCCTGCGTCATCATGGCGCTGAGCTTCATGCGGCCGTCGTGCGTGAAGCGCAGATCGCGGTTCGTCACGATGCCGACGAGCCGATTCTCGGCATCGACCACGGGGATGCCGCCGATGTGGAACCGCGCCATCATCGCCCGTGCGTCGGAGACGGTGTCGGCGGGGCTCAGTGTGATCGGGTCGAGAATCATGCCGCTTTCCGACCGCTTGACCCGCCGCACTTCCGCCGCCTGGGCCTCGATCGTCATGTTCTTGTGGAGAACGCCGACGCCGCCTTCCCGGGCCATGGCGATCGCCATGTCGGCCTCGGTCACCGTGTCCATGGCGGCGGAGAGCAACGGAATATTCAGCGAAATCCGCGAGGTCAGCTGCGTGGACGTCGATACGTCGCGCGGCATGACGGACGAGCGCTGCGGTACGAGCAGCACGTCGTCGTACGTGAGTCCGTTCGTTCGTAATCGCTCGCGAACCTTGTCGTTGTCGATGATCATAGCGGCCATGATGCTTCGATTACTATGCGCGTTCAGCAAACGGTCCGCAGCGGACCGCTTATACAACAACCGCCGCGATACCCATCACGGCGGAGCCCGTTCAATTTAGATTCACCAGGCGTCTCAGGCGCGTCACCTCGAAGGGTTCCAGCCGGCGCCACTTGCCGGGCCGCACCCCTTCGGCGGTGAGTCCGGCGTAGTTGACCCGCTCCAGATGTTCAATCTCGTGATCGAGCGCCTCGAACATGCGGCGAATCTGGCGGTTGCGCCCCTCGTGGAGCCGGAGTCCGACCTGGTGCCGGTCGGGAAGAGCCACGTACGCGGCCTCATCGGCCGCCGCACGTCCGTCGTCCAGCTCGATGCCCTTCTTCAACCTGTCGATCTCGTGCGGCTTGACCGGCATCCGGGTGCGCACCAGGTAGAGCTTATCTACTTCGAACCGGGGATGCATCAGCCGGTGGGCCAGGACGCCGTCGTTGGTCACCAGCAGTACGCCGGTCGTATCCCTGTCGAGCCGGCCGACGGGGAAGAGGCTGGTCTTCTCCGAGTCGGGCAGGCGCAGGAGATCCATCACGGTTCGGCGATCATTCGGATCGTCGGTAGTAGCAATCGTATCGGACGGCTTATTGACGAGGATATAGATGTGACGCGTCGGCGAGATCCTCTTGCCGTTCGCCTCGACCACGTCGTCGTCCGTCACATACGTCGAAAACTCCGTCACGACCTTCCCGTTGACCTTGACGCGACCGTCTTCGATCAGCTTGTCCGCATCGCGTCGAGAGCATACGCCGGCCCGGGCGATATACCGATTCAGGCGCATGCCCTCGCGAAGACTGGATGAATCATGTGGATCGTTCGAACGGTTCTGTCTCGCTCCGCCCGACGGGCGGGAGACGGTGCGACCGCCGTGGCTCCGTTTCTTAGGCATCTGCGTATTCTTAGGCATCTGCGTGCCGACAGGAAAGAACGTTCGACCGACCTGGATATCGACGGCGCGGCCGTGTAAGTCCGCCCGCGAAATAGTTGGTGGGATGAACGTATGAGCCGCCGCCGTGTTCTCGCGCCTGTCGGTTTTCCGCGCCGGGCTCTGGGCGGTGCTTGTACATCAGTTCGCAAATGCGGTAGCACATGAGAGCCGCTGCATCGCGCCCCGCGTCGTTGCGTCTCCTTGGCACGAGCTCCGCTACGTACTGCCGTCAGTTGCCCTCCGGCCTCGTGCCGGCACGCCTGATACCTCGGTCCGCATGTACGAACGAATGTACTACGACTTCCCGTCCGGCAGCTCTCGCTTTCGACGCAGATACAGGGCCCCGATCACGACGAGCATCAGCAGAGGCAGCAGGATGTCTGTCGCAAGCGAAGCAGATGGCCGCGAGGTGAAGAGATGCTCGTAAGCGCCGAGCAGCAAGGCGACGACGGCCAGAGCGGCTCCACCGATATAAAGGAGCTTTAGAAAACGAGGCATGTATTCACCGACAACGGCTCTATTCGAATTCGTCCGGACGCCGACGCTCGCCTGCATCGTCGCGGGAGGCCTGCTCGCCGGCGGCGACGCCGTTTTCCATCGAGGAGGGGTCGGCCCTTTGCTCCTCGTCGTCGTTCCCTCCGGCGGCCGGGCCCCCTTCTTTCATGCTCTCCGACGGGGCCGGCGAGCTCACGCCCGCTTCGTGCTGCAGCTGCAGGAGCTCTGCGCGCTCACGGTTGAATGCGGGGTCATCCAGAATCTCTTCGATCTCCCGAAGGTCGGGTAGCTCGTCGATGTTTTCCAGCCCGAACTGCTCGAGAAAGAACCTCGTCGTCCCGTAGATCAGGGGCCGCCCCAGCGAATCGCTGCGCCCGACGACGTCGAGCAGGCCCTTCTCCATAAGCTTATTGACGGCGTAGGATGAGTCGACGCCGCGCACAAAATCGATCTCCGGCTTCGTCACGGGTTGTCGGTACGCCACGATGGCCAGCGTCTCCATCAACGAGCGTGAGAGGCGCTGTTCCTGTTCACGGTTGAAATAGGACTTGAGGAACGGAGCAACCGAGGCAACGGTGGCCATCCGATAGCCCTGCGCCCAGGGCTCGATACGAAAGACGCGCTCGCCCTCCTCATAGATCTCATTCAGCCGGTCGACCGCTTCGGCGACCTGGCCGGCAGACGGACGCTCTTCTCCGGTCACGTCGGCGTATACCTCGGCGATCTTCTCGCCGGGGACGGGCGTGTCGGCCGCGAAGACGAGTGCTTCGGTGACGCGCTGGAGACCGCGTTCGAGAAGCTCGTGAATGGAGGCCACGGTTCTATTGCTTGCAGGTTTCAGGGGACGGGTTGTTATGCATTCGCGTCGGCCGCGGCCTCGTCGTCGGCTTCTTCGATCGGCGCGGGTAGGTCTCGGGGCTCGAGGTAGAAATCCAGCGGCTCGTCATCCGGCACCAGAATGCCGACGCGCTGCTGCCGGGCAAGTTCGAGGATGCCCAGGAAGGTCGTGATAACGAACCTCTTCGTCCGGCCCCGCACCGCCAGAGCGAACGACAGCCTGCCCTCCTTTTCCAGGCATGCCAGGATAAACTCCTGCTGCGCCTCGATGGTGTACTCCTCCTTCGCGACGGCGTGTGTCGGCTCTTCGGGCGCCGCGGTAAGGATGTTCTTTAGGGCCGAGATGAGATCGAAAACCGACGCGTCGTAGGATACGTCGATGGGATCCTCCCACCTCTCCCGTTCGGAGGCGGCGCGGCCGCGCGTGAACCGGTCGGCACGCTCAGCTTCGAGATCGGCCAGGTTGTAGGAGGCTTCCTTGAATCGGACGTACTCGAGGAGACGCTCGACCAGCTCGCGCCGGGGATCGATGGACTCCCCGTCCTCGTCGAGCTCCTCCTTCGGCAGCAGCATCCGGGCCTTGATGTTGATCAGCAGTGCCGCCATGTACAGGAAATCTCCGACGCTATCGAGATCGATCTGCTCGAGCAACCGGACGTATTCCAGGTACTCATCCGCGATCTTCGCGATCGGAATATTGAAGACATCCAGTTCATCTCGCCTGATAAAAAAGAGGAGCAGGTCGAGGGGACCTTCGAAATCATGGAGGCTTATTCGGTACATATCATTGCGGTTTGCCGCTCGCACTGTTTGGCGGTTCTTCGCACCGCTGTAGAGACCGGTCAGTCGTCAAGCGTCTCTACGTTCAGCCGCGTTCTAAACCATTCCACCGTCTCATCGAGGCCCCGCCCGAGATCGAAATGAGGCTGCCAATCGAGCACCTCCCCGGCCAGCGAGCAGTCGAGCACGCTTCTGCGCTGTTCGCCGGGTCGGCCTCGCTCATGAGTTTCTTCGACGTCCGCGTCGACCCGGTCGCGAATCGCTCGGAACAGCTCGTTCACGTCCGTCTCGACGGCCGTGCCGATGTTGAACGTGCCGGATCGTCCATAGCGGAGCGCCCGCACGTTGGCCTCAACGACGTCGCCCACGAACACGTAATCGCGGGTCTGCTCGCCGTCGCCGTAGATGACCGGCTGCTTTCCTTCCAGCATGCGCTCACAGAAGATAGCGACCACACCGGCTTCGCCGTGCGGATTTTGGCGGGGCCCATATACGTTTGCGTACCGGAGCGTCACGTACTGCACACCGTACTCCTGCTCGTAATAATAAAGATACCGTTCCGTACAGAGCTTCGTAATGCCGTACGGAGACAGCGGCCGCAGCGGGTGCGACTCGTCCTGCGGTACGTAGTCCGGCTCCCCGTAGATGGCGCCGCCCGTAGAGGCGAAGACGACCTTTTCCAGGCCGTGCTCCCGCGCGGCCTCCATGAGATTGAGGAATCCGATCAGGTTGACGTCGGCGTCGAACGCCGGGTCTGCGACCGAGCGGCGCACGTCCATCTGGGCCGCATGATGGACGAGCACCTCGAAGCGTTCGGTGGCAAACAGATCGGCGGCTTTATCGGAACGGATGTCCAGCTCATGGAAGACGGCCCGGTGCGACACGTTCTCACGGCGCCCACCGGAGAGATCGTCGAGCACGTGCACCTCGTGCCCCTCCGCCAGAAGTGCATCGACTACGTGGGATCCTATAAATCCGGCTCCGCCGGTCACGACGATTTTCATGGCAGGTGGCTTATGAATGGACGATCGGGCGAACGTCTCGTCCGCCGTGCGCATGGAGAGGATAATGGATGAGGGCGAAAGGTGACAATCCGTGCGGCGACATGTCCGATCATTTCGGATAATAAAACGGGGTTGGCGAAGCGCATAGGCCGCTCGTCGCCCTCCTCGCAGCTGCGATCCGAGCGGCGCGTCTTCGATGTCGGCGCGGGCCGGTGCGTTCAATCAGGAGGCAGCAGCACTACGCTCGAGAATGCCTCTTCCTCGAAGAGCTGGCTGGCGACCCGCTGCACGTCATCGGCCGTAACCCCTTCCACATCGTCGTTTATCTCGTCCAGCGTAATGTATCGCTCGAAGTAGAGTTCCTGGCGACCGATACGCATCATGCGGTTGCTCATGTTCTCGAGCCCGAGCATGACGGAGCCGCGGACCTGATTCTTTGCCTGACTCAACCACCGGCTGCTCACGGGCGTGTCTGTCATCTTCCGCAATTCCTTCCAGATCAGTTTCCGAGCCCGATCGACCCGGGCGGCGTCCGTGCCGATATACACCCCGAAATCACCGCCGTCGGAGTGCATGTTCATGAACGAGTAGACGTTGTAGCAGAAACCGTATTTCTCACGGATGTTCTGATTGAGGCGGCTGGACATTCCGCCGCCAAGGATCGTATTGAGCACCGTAAGGACGACGCGGTCTTCATCGTGGACGTCGAGCCCGCGTGTACCGATGACGAGGTGGGCCTGCTGGATCGGGCGTTTCTCTTTCACATGGTGAGGCGCGTATCCATCGAGCGGGGTTCGCTCGGGATGATGGCGTACGCGGTCCAGCTCTGCGAAGGCCTTTCGAGCCGCGCGAACGGCATCCCTGTGTTCGGCATTGCCTGCGACGGAGAGCACGATACGGTTCGGCGCATAGTTGCGCTCCATGTACGCGTGAAGCTGGTCTCGATCGAAGGACCGAATCGTCTCCGGGAATCCTATGACGGGGCGTCCGAGCTCGTGGCCGTCGTAGATCACCGACTCGAACCGATCGAAGATGAGATCCTCGGGCGCATCCTCATACATCTTCATCTCTTCGAGCACGACCTCCTTCTCCTTTTCGAGCTCCTTGGCTGGAAAATCGGGTGAGAGAATCAGATCACACACCGTGTCCACGGCACGTTCGAGGTGCTCATCGAGCGCACGAGCATAGTAGCACGTGTACTCCTTGCCGGTGAAGGCATTCAGGTAGCCGCCGACCGACTCCATCCGCTGTGCGATGTGGTGCATCCGCCGTTTCTTGGTGCCCTTAAACACCATGTGCTCGATGAAATGACTGATGCCGCACTCGTCGGCCCGTTCGTCGCGGCTGCCGGCCTGAATCCACACGCCGACGGAAACGGACCGTACTGAAGGGATCTGCTCCGAGATAACCCGGACGCCGTTCTCGAGCGTGGTCTTGTCGAATCGCTGTTCCCTATCTACCGCGCGGCTCGTCATGTTCGATATCGTACAAACAGAAAGGCGGAGGAGGGCGCACGGGGATAGCGGGCGGTTCGGCGTCTGCCGAGGTACGCCCCTTATCCCCTGTCCGCCGTCCTCCGCCGTATATGATGGAAACCGGTCGGGACCGACGGCCTACCGTCGTTCGCGACCACCGCTACGGCGTCCGCCGCGGCCTCCGCCGCCTCGGTTGCCGCCGCCCTGGCCGCCATCATCGTCCTGGCCGTTCTCCTTCGGCGGCAGGAACGATTTTCGACTGAGGCGGAGCTTCCCGTCGTCGCGGACCTCGATGAGTTCGACCTTGACCTTATCGCCTATTTGGAGGTAGTCCTCCACGTTCTCGACGTAGCCGTGGTCGAGTTCGGAGATGTGAAGAAGCCCTTCTTTCCCCGGCAGGATCTCGATGATCGCGCCGAAGCTCAGGAGGTTCTTGACGGTACCCTCGTACGTCTCTCCCGGCTCCGGAACGGCCACGATGCCTTTGATGATGTCGATGGCCGCCTGAGCGTCCGCCTCGTTCGTGGCGGCGATGGTAATATAGCCCTTG
This sequence comes from uncultured Rhodothermales bacterium, assembly GCA_964640145.1. Taxonomy (GTDB): domain Bacteria; phylum Bacteroidota; class Rhodothermia; order Rhodothermales; family VXPQ01; genus CAZXHQ01. The sequence continues at coordinate 9,586 of CAZXHQ010000027.1, forward strand.
CCCTCTCTCTCCTCGAGGTCGAGCGAGGTGTTGGTATCCCGCTGGATACCCTGGATGATCTTGCCGCCCGGGCCGATCACGGCACCGATGAACTCGGCATCGATGGCGATTTGCGTAAGACGCGGTGCGAATGGCGACAGCTCCGCTGAAGGCTCGGAGATCGTCTCTTCCATGATATCGAGGATCTCCTGGCGCGCCGAGCGTGCCTGGTCGAGGGCTCGACGCAGCACGTCGCGCTTGAGCCCGGCGATCTTGATGTCCATCTGACAGGCCGTCACACCGTCCCGCGTGCCGGTCAGTTTGAAATCCATATCGCCGAGGTGATCTTCCGTGCCGAGAATGTCCGTCAGAACGGCGGTCTTCTCACCTTCGCTGATCAGACCCATGGCGATACCGGCAACCGGCTTGCGGATCGGTACGCCGGCATCCATGAGCGCCATGGAACCGCCGCAGACGGACGCCATCGACGAGGAGCCGTTCGACTCGAGCACATCCGCGTTGACACGGATCGTATAGGGAAAGCCCTCTTCGCTCGGCAGCATGTCCTGCAGGGCGCGTTCGGCGAGCATCCCGTGACCGATCTCGCGGCGGCTGGCGCCGCGAAGGAATTTCGCCTCGCCCGTACAGAACGGCGGGAAGTTGTAGTGGAGGTAGAATCGCTTGTCTTCCGTATCGAAGATCTGATCGACGGCCTGCACGTCGCGGCTCGTGCCGAGCGTGACCGACGCGAGAACCTGGGTCTCCCCGCGCGTGAAGATGGCCGACCCGTGGACGCGCGGCAGGTAGCCAATCTCCGTCCAGATATTGCGCACCTCGTCCAGCCGGCGGCCGTCCAGCCGGCGGCCCTCGTCGAGAATCATCTCGCGCATCGCCTGCTTCTCGACCACGCCGACGGCCTCGCGAATCTGCGCCTCCGTATAGCCTTCTTCGGTCGCCTCGGCGCGGACCTGACCCATCTGCGGGTTGTCTTCCCCGAGCAAGTCGTTCACCACCGACTCTTTGATGTCGCTGATGCCGCCGTAGAAGGTCGCCTTGTCGTACGGCTTGCGGAGGTGATCCTTGATGCGGCCGCTGAGTGCCTCGCGAACTTTGTCGAAGATGCCGTCAGGCAGCGTGACGAGTTGGGCCTCGAAGGGCTCGGCCTTGCCGTACGCCTCGACGAGCTCGCGCTGCGCTCGGCACAGCTTCTTGATCGCCTCGTGGGCGACGTCAAGCGCCTCGAGGAGATCCTCCTCGCTGATCTCCTTCATTTCGCCTTCGACCATCACGATGGCATCTTCCTTACCGGCCACCACGAGGTCGACGTCGCCTTCTTCGGTCTGCTCCATCGTCGGATTGACGATGAACTCACCGTCCACTCGACCGACGCGGACCTCAGCGATGGGCCCGTCGAAGGGAGCGCCGCCGATCATGAGTGCGGCGGAGGCTCCTACGCCCGCCAGCACGTCGGCGTCGTACTCGTCATCAGCCGAGATGACGTACGCAATAATCTGCGTCTCGTGCAGGAAGCCGTCTGGAAAGAGCGGTCGCACGGCCCGGTCGATGAGCCGGCAGGAGAGCACTTCCTTATCGGTGGGGCGGCCCTCCCGCTTGATGAATCCACCCGGAATCTTTCCTCCGGCTGAGAATTTCTCGCGGTAGTCGACCGTCAGCGGGAACCAGCTCTGACCTGCCTTCACGTTCTTCGACATAACGGCAGTGCAAAGCACCATGGTCTCACCCTGGCGCACGACGACAGCGCCGTCGGCCTGCTTGGCAAGCCGGCCGGTCTCGAGCGAGATCGTCTTTCCAGGCGCAATCTCGATCTCCATACGTGTTGCTTCGTCCATCTTCCTTTCAGTCTCCGTAATCATCTCTTCGTGTTTTCCTTTTTGTCATCGCTTGAACGCAAATTCATCTCCCCACATCGATCTCGAAGCAGGGCCGATGCCCCGTTCCTCGCGGCACATCCGGGGCTGCGTTCTCATGTGTCAGAATCGACGTCGTGCGCACTGCAATCGGGTCGTCTCTCGCCGGGTCGAAAGTACAACGGCACCCTCCAACGCGAAGGGTGCCGCCGAGCGGTTGACGAGACTCTATTTCCGAATACCGAGGTCTTTGATAATCGATCGATACCGTTCGATATCCCGTTCCATCAAATAATTTAAGAGCCGGCGACGCTTCCCTACAAGCTTGAGCAGTCCGCGGCGCGTAGAGTGGTCCTTGGCATGGCGCTTCAGGTGGTCCGTCAGCTTGTTGATCCGGGAGGTGAAGATCGCAATCTGGACTTCTGGCGCACCGGTATCGTCATCGTTCTTGCCGTACTTCTCAACTAATTTCTGTTTTTCGTCGGTCGTGATCATCGAGGATCCTCTTTAGATTATGCCATCGTAAAGAAGAACGGATTAGCGGTTGAAGGTCGACGGTTGAAGGCTGAATGTTCTCTAGTTCCCGGGGCGGCGCTCGGTTTCGATAACCTTCAACCTGGAACCTCCAATCTTCAACGGATCGAGGGGCTAGCCCTCGCCGAGCAGTTGGATACAACGCGACCGATCCTTTGAAAGTTGCTCGAGGAGCGCTTCCTTCGAGTCGAATCGCCGTTCGTCACGCATACGGGCGACGAATTCTATGCGAAGATCCTTTCCGTAGAGGTCTCCGTCGAAGTCCAGCAGGTGCACCTCCGCGGTCCGATCGCCCTCGCCGAAGGTAGGCCGGTAGCCTATGTTCATCATTCCGGGAAGCGCGCGGCCGGTTCCGTCGGCTGAAGAGCGGAACGCGCGAACGGCGTAGACGCCGACGGCGGGGATCAGCTTGTCGGGATGCGAGACGTGGAGATTGGCCGTGGGAAACCCGATGGCACGTCCGCGCCCATCTCCATGCACGACGCTACCGCGGAGGTTGTACGGACGGCCGAGCATGCCGGCCGCACTTTCCACGTCCCCCGCGTCCGCCAACAGGTTTCTTATTTCGGTGGACGAGACGATATGTTCTTCCACGACCTGCGGCGGGATCACATCGACCGTGAAGCCGTGGCGGGCGCCCATCTCCTTGAGAAGCGCCGCGTCCCCGCGGCGATCGTGGCCGAAGGCATGATCGTAGCCGATCACGATTTCGCGCAGACCGATGCGGTCTAACAGGACGTCTTCCACGAACTCCTCAGCGGCCAGCAGCGAGAACTCCTTCGTGAACGGCATGATCACGAACCGGTCGATCCCCATGGTTTCGACGGCGTCGGCACGCTCGTCGATGGTCGTCAGCAGCGGAACGGATTCTCCTCGAACGATCTTGCGAGGATGCGGGTCGAAGCTCAGCACGACGCTCGTACCGCCCCGTTCCCGGGCCCGCGCGACGAGGTAGCGGAGGATCGCCTGATGACCGATGTGAACCCCGTCGAAGGTGCCGACGGTCACGACGGACGTGGAATCCCGGTGAATCTGGTCGAGTCCGTACTGTCGCTTCACGCTGCTGCTTCCTCCAACCCTTCGGGCGTCCAGGCCTCACCGACCGAAAATTCTCCGATGGCGGTTCGCCGCAGCACAACGAGATGGGCACCGACGCCCAGCACCGTGCCGAACTCGTGCGCGAGACTCCGAATGTAGGTCCCCTTCGAGCACGTCACCCTGAAGGAGACGTCGGGGCCATCCCGGCTGAGGAGCTCGAAGCGATCGATCGTCACGAACCGGGTGGGCGGCTGGAACGTCTCGCCGCGGCGCGCCTTCTTGTACAGGCGTTCGCCGTCGACCTTGATCGCGGAAAACGGCGGAGCTTCCTGCCGAATGGTACCGAGGAACCGTTCACGCGCGGCCGCGAGATCCTCGCGCGTCACTGCGGAGGGGTCGCCGCACTCGGTCACCTCGCCCTCGGCGTCGTACGTCGGAGTGACTTCGCCGAGACGCAGCGTCCCCTCGTACACCTTGGGCAGCTCCATGAAGCGCTCCATGAGCTTGGTCGCCCGGCCGACGAGAATGATGAGCAGGCCCGTCGCGAGGGGGTCCAGCGTGCCGGCATGGCCCATCTTGCGTACGCCGAGCACTCGGCGCAGCTTCCTGATGACGTCGAACGACGACCACGTACGCGGCTTATCGACCGGGAGGACGGCCGCTTCGAACCCGTCCGGGAGCGTGGGCGACGGGTAGTAGACCTCGCGCAGATCGACGTCACGGATCGACGGTCGCGACATTACGAGTCTGCTTCTCTTCGTTCACGTTCGGCCCGGATTCGCTCGAAAAGCTCATCCATTCGCTTGGCATCGTGGATCGATTCATCCAGGAAGAACTTGATCTCCGGGATGCTTCGCACCTGATGCCGGATGCGATCGGCGAGCGTCGACCGAATCTGCGGTGTCAGCTCCTCGAGGTGCCGGAAGGCGTCTTTGCGCTGGGAAAGCTGCTCTCCGTAGACGCTCACGTCGACGTAGGCGATGCCCAGGTCCTTCGTCATGCGTACGTTCGTGACCGTACACATGGCCGGGAGCTGTTCGGAGAACTCCGTCTGCAGGATGTCGGCGATTTCGCGCTGCAGCAGCTTGCCTACGCGCTCCGTGCGGATGCTCATGGGATATCGGGGGGTAAGGAAAGAGCGTCGAACCCGCGAGGCGGTCCCGCTGCCTCGCGTCCAAGGGCGCTTACACCTCGAGCGTGCGCTTCTCCTCGATGATCTCGTAGCCTTCGATGTGATCGCCGACCTTAATGTCGTTGTACCCCTGGATCGACATGCCGCACTCGTAGCCGTTCTGAACTTCGCGGGCGTCGTCCTTAAACCGCTTGAGCGAATCGACCGATCCGTCGTAGACTACGACCCCGTCGCGGATCACGCGCATGTTGTCGTTGCGGCGAATCTTGCCTTCGATGACGTAGCAGCCGGCCACCGTTCCCACCTTGGGGACCTTGAAGATGTCTCGCACCTCGGCCGTACCGATGGTGACCTCTTTCTCTTCCGGGGACAGGAGTCCTTCCAGGGCATCGTGCACGTCTTCGATCGCGTCGTAGATGACCGAGTAGGTGCGGATGTCGATCTCCTCGCGTTCGGCGAGCTGTCGGGCTCCGGGTGCGGGACGCACCTGGAAGCCGATGATGACCGCGTCGGAGGCCGACGCAAGCATCACGTCGCTTTCGGTGATGGCGCCGACGCCGCTGTGAATGATGTTGAGCGCCACCTCCTCCGTGCTCAGCTTGAGCAGGGAATCGGAGAGCGCCTCCACCGACCCGCCTACGTCCGCTTTGATGATCAGGTTGAGCTCCTGGAAATCGCCGAGGGCCAGCCGTCGGCCGATCTCGTCGAGCGTAATATGCTTCTTCTGCCGAAGGGACTGCTCGCGGTGGATCTGCTGGCGGCGCTGTGCAATCTCTTTGACTTCCTTCTCGTCGTCGAGCACGACGAACTGGTCGCCGGCCTCGGGCGACCCGTTGAAGCCCAGTACGAGGGCAGGTTGCGACGGCCCGGCCACCTCGAGCCGATTGTCGCGCTCGTCGAACATGGCACGCACGCGGCCGCTGTGAATACCGGCCACAAAATCGTCACCGACGCTCAGCGTCCCGTTGCGCACCAGGACGGTGGCCACGTTGCCGCGCCCTTTCTCCAGGCGCGACTCGATCACGATGCCGTCGGCATTGCGGTCCGGGTTCGCCTTGAGCTCCATCAGCTCGGATTCGAGCAGGATCTTGTCCAGCAGATCGTCGACGCCTTCGCCGGTGATGGCCGATACGAGGGCGCACTGCACTTTGCCGCCGTACTGCTCTACGAGCACGTTGTGATCGGCGAGCTGCTGCATGACCTTCTGCGTGTTGGCCTCCGGCTTGTCGATCTTGTTTACCGCTACCACGACCGATACGTCGGCGGCCTTGGCGTGGTTGATCGCCTCGATGGTCTGGGGCATCACCGAGTCGTCGGCGGCGACCACGAGAACGACGACATCCGTCACCTTTGCGCCGCGCGCGCGCATGGCCGTGAAGGCCTCGTGACCCGGGGTGTCGAGAAAGGTAATGTCTCGTCCGTCGGGCAGCTCGACCTT
>CAZXHQ010000028.1:0-15081 GCA_964640145.1 uncultured Rhodothermales bacterium
GATCACACCGCTCCCGGGCGCCATCGCGCAGAAGCCGGGGTCGGCGACGCTTCCGTTCTTCGGCATCCAACCGGAGGTGGTCGATCAGAACGGCACGCCGCAGAAAGGCGAGGCCCAGGGCCTGCTCGTGATCCAGGACTCGTGGCCGGGCCAGATGCGGACGGTCTACAGGGACCACGACCGCTTCATCCGCACGTATTTCAGCCAGTTTGAAGGCAGCTACTTCACCGGAGACGGCTGCCGCCGCGACGCAGACGGCTATTACTGGATCACCGGCCGCGTCGACGACGTGCTCAACGTCTCCGGGCACCGCATGGGCACCGCCGAAATCGAAAGCGCCCTCGTCTCCCACGAGCAGGTCGCCGAAGCTGCCGTCGTAGGGTACCCCCACGACATCAAGGGGCAGGGCATCTATTGCTACGTGACGCTGGTTGCGGGCGTCGACGCTACCGACCATCTCCGCGACGAGCTCGTGCGGCACGTCCGCGACGAGATCGGTCCGATCGCTCAGCCCGACTTCATACAGTTTGCCCCGTCGCTGCCGAAAACGCGATCGGGCAAGATCATGCGGCGCATTCTCCGCAAGATCGCCGCCAATGAACATCGCGACCTCGGTGATACGTCCACGCTGGCGGACGCTGGCGTCGTCGAGGACCTCGTCGAAAACAGACAGAACCGGTAAGTACACATGAAGCGGAGAGATTTCTTGCGGTCCTCCATGGCCGCGGCCGGATCGGGCCTCGTGGCCGGTGCGTCCCACGCAACCGCAAAACCGAGACGTCGCGGCCTCGCCGCGGACGGTCGGATCAAGCATTCGGTCTGCAAGTGGTGCTACGGCGACCTGACGCTCGACCAGCTCGCCTCGTTCGCGAGCTCGATCGGGATGCACTCGGTCGAGCTGCTGAGCGTGGAGGATTTTCCGACGCTCAAGAAGCACGGACTGGTTTGTGCGATGACCAATGGACCCAGTACGATCGCGGACGGCTTCAACCGGTTGGAGAATCACGCACGCCTCGTGCCCGGATTCAGGGAAGTCATCCGGGAGGTCGCCGAGGCCGGATTTCCGAGCGTGATCTGCTTCTCCGGAAATAGAAGAGGGATGGACGACGAGACGGGTCTTGGGAACTGTGCCGAGGGCATCAAGCAGATCGTCGGCGAGGCCGAACGGCAAGGCGTAACCGTTTGCATGGAGCTTTTAAACAGCAAAGTCGATCATCCCGATTACATGTGCGACCGCACGGAATGGGGCGTCGAGCTCGTCGAGCGCGTGGGATCCGATCGCTTCAAGCTCCTCTACGACATCTACCACATGCAGATCATGGAAGGAGACGTCATTCGCACGATTCGCGACCATCACCAGCATATCGGTCACTACCACACGGGTGGAAATCCCGGCCGCAACGAAATCGACGAGACCCAGGAACTGAACTACTCGGCCATCATGCGAGCCATCAAGGCGACGGGCTTCGACGGCTTCGTGGCTCAGGAGTTCATTCCCGCGCGTACGCCGCTGATCAGCCTGCGCGAAGCGGTCGAACTATGCGACGTCTAATACGATGGATACCGACATGACAAACCGAAGAGTCTTCCTCACGAAGCTGGGATCCGTGCTGGCGGTCCCTACGGCGCTGTCCATGACCGGCTGCACGAATCGAGCCGACGAGGGCGCGATGCCGGACACGACCGCTGCGGCCGCTCGGACCTTCGACGATCCGATCGGCGTCCAGCTCTACAGCGTGCGCAACGAGCTCGGCGAAGACCTCAAAGGTACGCTGCAGGCCGTCAAGCAGGCGGGCTTCGACCTCGTCGAGACGTACAGCCTGCACGACCTGACGGCCGCCGACTACCGGTCCCTGCTCGACGAAGTGGGACTCCAGGTAGAGAGCATGCACGTGCAGTACGACCAGGCCGTGAACGAGACGGCGGTGGTGGCCGAGCAGGCAAAGACGCTCGGATCGCCGTGGGTCGTCGTTCCATGGATTCCGCACGAGGGCGAATTCACGACAGAGGACATGAACCGCGCCATCGACGAGTTCACGACGGCCGGCCGCGCGCTTCGGGACGAAGGGCTGCGTTTCACCTATCACGTCCACGGATACGAATTCCACGAGGCCGAGGACGGTGGAACGCTCTTCGACCGGTTCATGGAAGAGACCGAGCCCGGCGTGGTCGACGTGCAGATGGACGTCTTCTGGGTAGTCTGGCCGGGACACGATCCGGTGGCCTTGCTCGAGAAATACCCCGGCCGGTTTCCGTCCCTGCACATCAAGGACATGCGGCAGGACGTCACCGAAGGAGATCTGTCCGGCCAGGCGCCGCACGACGCGCAGGTGCCCATTGGAGAAGGCAGGATCGATTATCCGTCCATCCTTCAGGCGGCTAAGGCCGGCGGCACGGAGCTCTACTTCATCGAATACGAGCACACCAGCCCGCTCCAGGCCATCGAATCCAGCCTGAACTACCTGCGCACCGTCGAGCTATAGCCTGCTGGAGGCCTCCCGGGGGCGTCCGCACGACGTCGTCCCTGCCGAAAGAGGTCGGCAGCTCGGCGAGCGTGCCGCCGTTCGAGCCAGGGTGGACGGGCCGCCCGGGACCGTGGGGGCGGGTCGGCGTCTTACGTGAGCGGCTGCCTTGGACAACAGACGAAACGAGGGATATGATCTCGGCACACCTCGAAAAGCTGGAGGGACGGTTGTATCCGGCCCGGCGTCGGACGAAAAATCTGGTCGGCGGCACGTCTCCCATCTCAGCCGAGAATTTCTGCATGGGGGAGGCCGTTCTCGATCCCCAGGGCGGACAGGTGCCGTGGCACAATCACGAGCAGGAAGAAGTCTACTTCATCCTCGACGGCGAAGGAGAGATGTGCGTCGATGACGAACGGCGGACGGTTTCGGCCGGGCAAGCCGTCTACATTCCTCCGAATGCCTTTCATCAGCTCACGAATACGGGCGACGATCCGCTCCGGATGATTTACTGCTACGCGCCTGCGGGCGACGTAGCCCACTGGCGGCAGGAGCTCGAGGGCACGCTCCCCAAAGCCGGCGAGGACGCGCCTCCGCTTCCTGAAGGCGCGCAACGCCAGCACACGGCGGTCGACGATCCGAAGGAACGATGAGCCGGAAGACCAAGCTGCACGTCGTCTACGCCCTTGCTGCGCTCGTGTCCGCGATCGCCTTCACACCGCTGGTCATCCCCTCCAACGTCACCGGCCCCTGGCTGATGGGACTGCCGCGCACGCTCTGGAGCGGCGTCCTCGTCACGTGCGCGCTCGTCTTCCTGGCGTTTCTGGCCGCCCGGTTCTCGCCGACGGACCTCGACGATCCGGAGGCGCTTACGCCGAACGATGACCGCCCTGCCGCATGATCACGTGGCTCTGGATACTCGGGACGCTGTACCTGGGACTGCTCGTGCTGGCCGCGTACGTTTCGTGGAAGGGGACGAAGACGGCGGATGAGTACGTGCTTGCAGGCTCGAACTTCGGCGCCGTCGTAGGCCTGCTCACGTACGCGGCGACGCTCTTCAGCACGTTCACGCTGATGGGCATGCCCGACTTCTTCAGAACGCACGGAGTCGGTGCCTGGATCTTTCTGGCCGTCTCCGACGGGGCCCAGGTCGTACTGATCATCTGGTTCGGTTATCATCTGAGAAAACGTGCCCGTGCGCTCGGATTTCGAGGCACGGCCGGACTCCTCGGCGCGCTCTACGACAGCAAATGGGCGGCCTATACGTATTTCGGGGGCGTCTTTCTCTTTCTCATTCCCTACGTCGCCATCCAGATTCGCGGCCTCGCCATTTTTCTCGAAGCCATCTTTCCTGCAGCGCTGCCGGCGTGGGTCTGGTCCGCCGCCATCCTTGCCGTCATGCTGGTCTACAGCGAGGTGGGCGGATTCAGAGCGATCGTATACAGCGACATCCTGCAGGGCCTCACGCTGCTGATCGTGGTGTGGATCGTGGCGATCGCATCCGTGATGCATTTCGGTGGTGTCGAAGGACTGTTTACCGCCGCTGAAGCGGTCGACGAACAGCTTCTTTCCACGCCGGGGCCTCAGGGACTTTTCACGGTCCAGTTCCTGGTCGCCTCATTCTTCGGCGTGCTGCTGCTGCCTGCCACGCAACCGCAGCTGACCACGAGGCTGATCGTCATTCGGGATCGCGCAAAGCTGAACCAAATGGCCGTCGCCATCGGGTGCTTCGCGATCATCATTCTGCTTCCGGTCGCGGTCATCGGGATGTACGGCGCCGTGCAGTATCCGGACGCCACGCCGCGCGAATTTCTGGCCAACGTCCTGCTCTTCGAGCAGAGCGGCATCGTGGGAGCGGCGGCCGTCGTGGGCCTGTTGACGGCGGCGATGTCCACGGCCGATTCCCAGATCTTTGCGCTGGGCACCGAACTTCGATCGCTTCTCTCGGGTGAGGAGCGTGCCGTTCTGAGACGTACGAAGGTTGCCATCTTCGGCTTCGGACTCGTGGCGATGGTCTTTTCGGTCGTAAGCAGCGATCAGCTGGTGCTGCTGGCGCGCGTCAGCTTCAACGGCACGGCGCTGGTCGGCCCGATGGTCATCGCCGGTGTGATCGGCCGCCGCGCCCCCGGTGTGGAGGTCGTCGTTGCGACGGCCGCCGCGCTCCTCGTCTTTATCCTGTCCCTGGCCGGCGCCGTTCCAGCCGAAGTGGGCCCGGCGCGCCTCGATCTTCTGTTGCTCGTGCTGCTAGGCTCGATCACCGCCGCCTCCGCGATCTATCGCGGCGAGAAGGCGGCGGTATCCGGATGACGCTTTTCACGGAAGGCATGCCCGCCGCACCGGCGGCATGGCATCAATTCGGACTCGATGCTATAATAGGGCCGGCTTGCGGCCACACTTGCTCATCGCCTGATTTCATCATGTACATCGATAGGAAGACGTACTGGCGACGCCAGCTCCGACGCACCGTACTGCTGCTGTCGGTATGGGCCGTGGTCGGATTCGGTTTCAGCATTCTCTTCGTCGAACAGCTTAACAGGATCCGCGTCGGCGAGATGCCGCTCGGTTTCTGGATGGCCCAGCAGGGGTCGATCTACGTGTTCATCGTCCTGATCTTCCTGTACGCCGTGCTGAGCGGGCGGTCCGATCGTCAGGCCGGCCTCGAAGAAGAACGTCAGGGCCGTCTCGACGGGCCCCTCCCCATCGGCGAGACGGAGGAATAAAGGGATGAGCATTCAGGCCTGGACGTGGATCATCGTCGGTACGACGTTCGCCGTCTACATCTATATCGGTTATCGCAGCCGGGTCTCGTCGACGAGCGGGTTCTACGTGGCCGGGCAGGGGGTGCCGGCCATAGCCAACGGGGCGGCAACGGCGGCCGACTGGATGAGCGCCGCGTCGTTCATCTCCATGGCCGGTCTGATTTCCTTCATGGGATTCGACGGTGCCGTCTACCTGATGGGATGGACGGGCGGATACGTGCTGCTCGCCCTTCTGCTCGCGCCGTTTTTGCGCAAATTCGGCCAGTATACCGTACCTGATTTCGTGGGTGCCCGGTACTACTCGCAGACCGCCCGCGTCGTGGCGGCCGTCGCCGCCATTTTCGTGTCCTTTACCTACGTCGCCGGACAGATGGCGGGGATCGGGGTCGCCTTCGGCCGTTTCCTGGAGATTCCGTTCGAGCTGGGCGTCGTGATCGGCATGGCGATCGTCGCATTCTTCGCCGTGCTGGGAGGGATGAAGGGCATCACGTATACGCAGGTGGCCCAGTACTGCGTGCTGATCTTTGCCTATACGGTCCCGGCGATTGCCATCGCACTCGTCCTGACGGGCAACCCCGTGCCCCAGGTGGCCATCGAGGAGATTCTTCCGAAGCTCGACGCCATCCAGCAGGATCTGGGTCTGACCGCGTATTCGAATCCCTTCACCAACCTGTCGAAGCTCAACGTCTTCTGCATCACCCTCTGTCTTATGGCGGGGACGGCCGGGCTGCCGCACGTCATCGTTCGGTTCTACACCGTCAAGAGCGTCAAGGCTGCACGATGGTCGGCGTTCTGGGCCCTCCTCTTCATTGGCATCCTGTACACGACGGCGCCTGCCGTCGCCATGTTTGCCAAGTTTTACATCCTCAACCAGTTCGCCGAGCTCGGTCCCGACATCGTACATCAGGGCTGGGTCCAGAGCTGGGCCGCGACGGGACTCATCCAGATCCCGGACGGCGGGATCCAGAACGCCGAGCAGCTGCTCTCGGCCATCAACCGGGATATCATCGTGCTGGCCACGCCGGAGATCGCCAATCTGCCGGCTGTGGTGGTAGCGCTCGTCGCCGCCGGCGGCCTTGCGGCGGCGCTCTCCACCGCGTCCGGACTGCTGCTCGTGATCTCCTCGTCGCTGGCGCACGACATCTACGGATCGGTGATCAACCCGAAAGCGACCGATAAGCGCCGGCTCATGGTCGGACGGGTGATGATCTTCCTCGCGGTCCTTCTTGCCGGCGTTCTGGGCATCTATCCGCTGGGATTCGTTGCCGAAGTGGTGGCCTTCGCATTTGGGCTTGCCGCGGCGTCGTTCTTCCCGATTATCGTGCTGGGAATCTTCTGGAAGCGCGCCAACAAAGAGGGTGCGATCGCTGGGATGAGCGTCGGGCTCGCCTTCACGTTTGTCATGATCGCCCTCATGCGTGCCCAGAACGTGATTCCGGGAATGACCGAGCCGGTAGTAGACCACTTCTTCGGTATCAGCGCGCAGGGGATCGGCGTCGTCGGCATGCTGCTCAACTTCGCGATCACGGTGGTCGTCTCGCTGCGGACCGTACCGCCGCCCGACAGCGTGCAGGTGCTGGTAGAGGAGGTGCGGTACCCTCAGACGTCGGTGACGACGTGATTCAAACCGTCACCAGTTCTTTCGCCATGCGCCAGGCCCCCACCACAGGTCGGTTGAGCGGCTCCATGATCTCCCAGTCCTCGAGCTGCTCCAGCAGGGCATCGGAGAGAACCCGTCGGTAGAAGGGCTCGTTGGTGAGGCCGCCCAGCAGAGCGATCCGGGGGTAAACGCTGGAGCATCGGTGTGCAAGCCACTTCACCTGCTGAGCCAGCCCCCGCGTCTGGTCATGCAGGATGGCTCCGGCGATGCCGTCTCCTTCGCAGGCCGCCTGTATCACGAGGGGCGCGAACTTCTGCAGCGGCACCTTCTCTTCGTAGACGATCCTGAAAAGATCGTCCGGCGTGGTTACGTCGCGCGAGGAGGCGAGGAGATCGACGATCATCGTTACCGGACCGCCGTCGAAGGCGTGGGCGAGCGCCCGCATGCCCGCCGATCCCACGGCATACCCGCTCCCCTCGTCCCCGATCAGATAACCCCAGCCGCCCGCGCGCAGAAACTCACCGCCGTGGGTTCGGGCCAGCGTTACCGAGCCCGTCCCGCTTACCACCATGATGCCGCTTTCCCCTTCGAAGGCGGCTTCGAGCGCGATGTCGCCGTCGTGCGTGACGCGCAGCCGTTCGGGAGCGCGGTCTCCGAGCTCGGCCATGATGCCTTCATGGATGCGCATCTGGTCTCGCCGCCGACCGGCGCCGGCGACCCCGGCGCATACGGCCGCGACCGAACCGGCAGGCAGGCGCTCGATCGCCTGCACGATGAGCTCGGCCAGCACGTCGATCGATCCGTCGAATCCCACGCGAGCCGGGTTGCCCGACGATCCGAACAGGTTCAAGACCTCGTGGTTCTGCTCGTGAGACGCGAGGAGCTCCGTCTTGGAGCCTCCGGCGTCGATGCCGATGTAGAGGGGGACGTCGGCGGCCATCATTGGGGCAGGAGGGTGGTGGCAGATCTCATTTCCGTCCGGACGGCTATGTCCGCCGGGTCCGGCGTGCGGTCGGAGACGAGATAACGTCCGAAGAACCGATTGACCGGGAAGCGCCGCGCGCGGAAGTGGAAGGACCCCCAGTTTGCTGTCGACGTCCAGCCCTCCCATCGAGCTGGAGCCTCGAGGCCGCGGCGTATCGTCGACGGCCCGTGCGACAGCGTGGTGACGTGGCCGGCGCCGGGGATGAGGATGGATGCGTATCGGGTGCGGGAGAGGCGGCCCGCATCGATGGTGAACAGGGAGTCGTTCGACCAGACCGGAAAATGGTAGCGATGGGGTTGGATCTCCTCCCAGCGCCACTGACTCGGATCCTCGCCGAACCGTGTCGCGAGTTCGCCTACGGTCTCGATGAGCGCCGCGTAGCGCACCAGATTGATCCCGAGCGCGGTGTCGGGCACGACGGCTTCCGGCAGATGCCCTACACTGTCTCGGTAAGCCCGGGCCCACATGTCGAAGATGGAAGCGGCGATGCTGGCACGGTCGTAGCGGAAGTCCCAGTTCCGGAGGTACGCCAGAGCTTCCGCTACGAGGGCCGGTTGATCGGGCACCGAGACGGCGGCGTCGATCATCGACGGCGCGAGGGCGGCGGCCCACGCACTATGGACGTCGCTAAGCGTGGTTAAAGCGGCGGCCGCCGATCCTGCCATGGACCCCACGGAATCCAGTCGCTCGGCGGCGTACCTCGAAAAGGAGGCGTTTCCAACGGCCACGCCGTGGGCGTGGGGTGCTGTGAAGAGCGGCGTCCCCAGGACGCGAGCCGCTCCGTCCCGCGTCATCGACAATCCGTCACCATCGTTGATCAGGAACGCCGAGCCGGCCTCGCCCGGCAGGCCGAGCCAGGCCGAGACGTCGCTCACCGGCTGGAGTCCCGGCCACTGGAGCACCCATCCTGCCGCCGGTCCCGGTCCGTGTGTACCCGCCGAGTCGAACCTCGCCGTGCCCGCACGAGCGGGCGTCGCGAGCGAATCGGGCGGTGCCGGCCGCTGCCCGGGAGCGTCCGACTCGAAAAAGAGCTCGCCGGACGTGCGCTGAATCCTGAGGACGTATTCCCGGCCGTCGGCGGACGCGATTCGCTCGTGGACATACGTTGCGGCCGCGGTGTCGCGCATCGTGGGGAGAAGGGTGGCCGTCCCCGAGAGCAGGACGGCCCATGCATGCGTTCCGCTGCGCCCGGCGGGCATGAAGGGCGTGCCGATGAGCGTGGCGCCGGCGATGGGATCGGCGCCCGGGTAGGACAGCTCCACCTCCTGGAAAACCGGGAGTGCGGATGAGCCGACCACGTGCCGCTGAATCAGGCTGGTACCGACGGAATCTTGAAGCGTCCACGCCATGCTCGACTCAAATCCGTGAAGGTGCAGCCATTGCCTGAGCAGGTGGTCGGCCTCGTAGAAGGTGCGGAGCCGCTCGGGAGCGTCGCGCAGCGAATCGGAGGGCGGAGGAGGCGTGGCCAGCCAGGCGAGGAGGCGATTCACGGCAAGGGTATACCAGGGCTCCCATCGCTCCGGCGCCGTCCTCAGAACGGAAAACTCGCTGTGATGCGCCGGGCCCGGAGCCGGCAGCGTGCTGTTCGCGCCGCGGGCGTAGGCATCCAGCAGGGACCGTTCATCCTCAGGCAGCGCGCGGTAGGCTTCCTCGGCGAGGCGGGCCAGGCCCAGCCTCCGGGTCAGGTGATCGAGCGGAAGGAGCCCGTCACCGAGCCAGGCGGACAGCTGTCCGCGGGCGGTCCGCTGCCACAGCGTCATCGTCCAGCCGTGCTCTACGGCGTGGAGATAACCGAGCGCCGCGTAGGCGTCGGAGCGAGACTGTGCGCGGATGGAGGCCGCTCCGTTTCGGTAGGTGGCCACGAAGGCGGAGTCCGACATGCCTTCGACATGAATCTGCCGAGGCGGCCCTTCCGCCAGTCCGTAGGCCAGATACAGCATGGTGCCGACGCCGGCTGCCACACACAGTACGATGACGGCGGCGATCGCGATCATCCTCAACATGTCAGACCTGGCTGATGCCTTGCTGCGACCGTTTCGTCTCCACCCAGGAGAAGAAATCCTCGAGGCTCATGGCATTCAGGCACTGCTCCGGCGTCACCCATCCTTTCTGTGCGACCGCGACGCCCCATCTCATGTAGTAGAGTTCGTCGATCGAGTGCGCATCCGGATTGATGGCGATAAGTACGCCGCGATCGGTAGCGCGGCGCACCCATCGCCAGTCGACGTCGAGCCGGCGCGGATTCGCGTTGATCTCGATCGCGACGCCGTAGGCGGCGCACGCATCGATCACCCTTTCGTGGTTGACGGGATAGCCCTCCCTTCGCAGGAGCAATCGGCCGGTCGGGTGGCCGAGAATGGTGGTAAACGGGTTTTCGATCGCCCGCACCAGCCGCCTCGTGGCCTCCGCTTCGGTCATGTTGAAGCGGGTGTGGATGCTCGCCACGACGATGTCGAACGAGGCCAGCACCTCGGCCGGGTAATCGAGCGAACCGTCGGCCAGGATGTCGCTTTCCGTGCCGCTGAAGACGTGGAAATCCTCGCCGTATTCCTCGTTGAGCCGGCGAATCTCCTCCTGCTGCTCGCGGACGCGCTCGATGCTGAGACCGCCGGCGATGGTGAGCGAGCGGCTGTGATCGTTGGCACCGTAGTAGGAGAATCCCAGCGAGCGAGCCGCGGCCGTCATCTGCCTGAGCGAGTGCGCTCCGTCGCTGTACGTCGAATGGTTGTGCAGCGTCCCCTTCAGATCGTCGACCGTTATGAGCTGGGGAATCTCATCGCGTGCGGCCGCCTCCAGCTCGCCGGCGTCTTCGCGCAGCGGAGGTGGAATGAAGGACAGGCCGGCCCCTTCGTAGAGTGCTTCTTCCGACCCGGCAGCGGCAGGCACGTTGAAAGCTTCTGTCATGTGCTCGACGTGTGCGGGGGAACCCGTCTCCCGCCACAGCTCGGTACCGAACCGGTCCGGAGGGACGACGTGGATGCGGAGGGGCATGCCGTCGGGGAGCGTCCCGGCCAGCATGCGACAGCCGTCACTGCGTTCCTCCGACGTCTCCCAGAACTCGATGAGGTCGTTGCAGGCGGCGCTAATGACCGCGGAGGCGGCCACGACGACGACCTCGTCCACGGTTTCCCGGTTGCGGCGCAGGTCGCCGGCCAGCTGCGCCCGTTCGACCGCCTCCACGTCACGGGTCTTATCCAGAATCCGGCGGGCTTCCGTCATGGCCTGATCGTAGCGGCGCCGGGAGCCGTATTTCTTCAAGAGCTGGAGGTTGTGCAGTACGTTCTCCTGCGTTCTCTCGCCGAACCCGTCGAGGTCCGCCAGCCTGCCGATCGTCGCGGCTTCTTCCAGTTCCTCGATCGTCGTGATGCCGAGCGATTGCCAGATCTTCCGGACCTTCTTGGCGCCGAGCCCCTTGACGCGAAGGATCTCCGTAAGTCCGGGAGGGATGGCACCGAGCAGATCTTCGTACAGCTCGAGCGTTCCGTGCTCGACGAGGTCCGCTATCTGGGCGGCCAGTCCGGAGCCGATCCCACGGAGATCCTGAAGCGATCCCGCATCGATCAGTTCGGCGACGGGCTGGTCCAGTCGTTCGATGGTGCGGGCGGCATTCGACATGGCCCTTGCGCGGAACGTGTTGCCACCCGTAAGCTCGATGAGAGCGGAGGTCTCCTTGAGTTTTCGTGCTACGTCTTTATTCGTCAGCATGCGCTTCTCACGAGTCAGTGTCGCGCGGGATCCTATGCACTACGCTCCTGTACCATTTGTAACGAAGAATTCGTGGATGCCGTCCACCCGGCGGGGATCGCTCGAGCGCGGACGAATATCCCCGGAGCGGATCGCAATGGCTCATTTCTTCGCCGTGCGCTGGCAACGTATTCCCATCAGAAGAAACGGATCGGTATGAAGAGGTATCGCAAGATTCTGACCTTCGGTCTCACCGTCATGGCCGTAGGCGTACTGCTCGGATTCGAGCTCGGTGCGATTTTTTCGGGTGATACCACCTTCGAGTCCCTCAAGAAGCTCGAAAACGCGTTTCTCCTGATCAATGAACGCTACGTACAGGATGTCGATTCCTCCGTGCTCACCGAGAGCGCCATCAAGGGGATGCTCGAGGAGCTCGATCCGCATTCGGTCTACATCGATGCGGACCAGATGAAGCAGGTGCAGGAGGATTTCAACGCCTCCTTCGAGGGCATCGGCATTTCTTTCGAGATCATCGACGGGCCGGACGGGCAGGATACGGTCACCGTGCTGAATCCCCTCCCCGGCGGTCCCAGCGAGGAAGTGGGGGTTCTTTCGGGCGATCGCATCGTCGCCGTCGACGATTCGTCCGCGATCGGATTCTCGTCGGCCGACGTGCAGCGGACCTTAAAGGGCCCTCGCGGAACCAAAGTCAACGTAACCATCCTCCGCCCGGGGTACGACGCACCGCTCGAGTTCACCATTACGCGGGACAAGATACCGCTCTTCACGATGGATGCGCACCATATGCTCGACGAGCGGACGGGCTACATTCGCCTGAACCGGTTTGCGCGCACGACGTATTCCGAGTTTATCGACGGAATGAAGGGCCTTCGCGAACAGGGAATGGAACGCCTGGTGCTCGATTTGCGCGACAATGCCGGGGGCTATATGGACATGGCCGTCCGCATTGCGGACGAATTTCTTTCCCGCGGCGAGGTGATCGTGGAGGCGCGCAGCCGGCTCGAGGAGTACAATCAGGAGAACGTGGCCGACAGCGGCGATCAGTTTGAAACCGGTGCGGTAATGGTGCTCGTCAACCAGAACTCGGCCTCTGCCAGCGAGATCGTTGCGGGCGCGCTCCAGGATCACGACCGTGCATTGATCGTGGGTCGGCGGACCTTCGGCAAGGGCCTCGTCCAGAAACAGTTTCCCCTCCGTGACGGCAGCGTCCTGCGCATGACCATCTCCCGCTTCTATACCCCGTCGGGTCGGCTCATTCAGACGCCCTACGGCGGCGGCGAGCGGAAGAACTATTATGAGGAAAAGGTCGAACGGATGACGCGCGAGCGGAAGCTCACGATCGACGAGATTAAGGAGGCCATGCCCGACTCGCTTCGCTACACGACGGCTGGCGGCCGGTCCGTTTTCGGCGGCGGCGGCATCCTGCCCGACGTGATTGTGAACCCCGATTCTTTGTCCGACCTTGCGAAAGCGGTCTTCGGGCGAACGCTCGACAACGAGTTCTCACGCATCTGGCTCGATCGCCACGGCGATGACGTACAGTCCGAGTGGGGTACTCGGCGGGACGCGTTCATCGACGACTTCGCGCTGGGCGAGGATGCCTACGATGCCTTCCTGGCCTTTCTCGAAGATCGCGGTATTCACGTCGTTCCCGACGGAAGTCCCGAGCTGACCGACGAGGCCGACGACGAGGAACGCCCCCTGTATGTCAGTCGCTCGGAGGCCGCCGCTGAAGCGGAGCTCTTCAAGACGCGCATTAAGGCGCGCATCGGTCAGCGCGTGTTCGACCGAAGCGTTTGGTGGGCGGTGATGAGCGAGGTCGACACCGCGCTGCAGGAGGCCATGACCCTGTGGACGAGTGCAGAGGAGCTTGCCATGCACTGACGGTGGACGGTCGTTCCCGGGCGAGGCGGCCTCTCGCATGCGACGCGGCCGGCCCATGTGCGGCCCGCTGCTCGGCTGCTCGCTTCGTTGACAATCCTGACCAGAATGGGTATACTTTCCCGGTACGGCGATACCGGCTGCGCCGTTTGTCCCATGGCGATTCACGGCGGGCATTCGTTATATTGGGTCCGTATCATGGGTTGACATACGATCCACATTCTTTCTCGGTAACAGTGAACATCTTTTTCCCCGGAGGAACTAGTCCATGAAGCTTCTCACCCTGATGATGCTGCTTCTGCAGGAGGCAGCAGCTGCAGATGAAGGTGTTATCAATGTCCTTGTAGAGCGTTTCAACGAGGGCGGTCCGTGGATGTGGCCGGTTCTCATCTGCTTGATCATCGGGCTTGCGATTGCCTTTGAGCGGATCATCACGCTCAACCGCGCCGACATCAATACCCGCAGGTTCCTCGTGAACGTGAAGCGCGCACTCGACGAGGGCGGCATCTCCGCGGCGGAAGAGGTCTGTGCGAAGACGCGTGGTCCGGTGGCCTCGGTATTCCAGGCCGGCCTGCTGCGCGCGGACGAGGGCATCGAAGCCGTCGAGAAAGCGGTCGTTTCCTACGGCTCGATCGAGATGAGTTTCCTCGAGCGAGGCCTCGTGTGGCTCTCGCTGTTCATCAGTCTCGCGCCGATGCTTGGCTTTCTTGGTACGGTCGTCGGGATGATCGCGGCCTTCGACGCCATCGAGACGGCCGGCGACATCTCGCCGAGTCTCGTCGCCGGCGGTATCAAAATCGCCCTGCTCACGACCGCTTTCGGTCTCATCGTAGCCATCATCCTCCAGTTCTTCTATAACTACGCGGTGTCGAAAATCGATCGCATCGTGGTGGAGATGGAGGACGCATCGATCGAACTCATCGACTCGCTCGTCCTGCTTCAGGCCGGCCGCTCGGTGACGACGAAGACGATGCGGGAGCGGACGACCGGGACGTCCACCTCCACGACGGAGACCGAGCAGACGGGCCCAGTTG
This sequence comes from uncultured Rhodothermales bacterium, assembly GCA_964640145.1. Taxonomy (GTDB): domain Bacteria; phylum Bacteroidota; class Rhodothermia; order Rhodothermales; family VXPQ01; genus CAZXHQ01. Next base: position 14,427 of record CAZXHQ010000028.1, read on the forward strand.
CGCGAAGGTTCTATCGCACGATCGCCAGGGGAGTGGGGTCGAAGAGGTGGTCTACCACCGGAGCCGACTTCGCTTGATCCTGCAGAGCGTCGATGGCGTCCAGGCACTCGATCTCGCTTTCATAGCCCTCGGGGGAGATGGCCACGGTCTCGCCGTTGTTCGCGATAAATCTCCAATGGTGTAGGCCATCGGATTCGTACACCAGAAACTGCGGGCGCGCTCGCATCCTGGTGCCCAGGATACATTCGCTACCTTTGAAAGTCGCGAAAATCCAGAGGTGAAGTGCAGTGACTACCAACCCTCGCGAACCCTATGGGCGGCGAAGGTTGGTGATCATTGCACTTAGCTGGATCGAAGCTTCGGTTTGATGCTTTGAGATTCCTTCAGAACCTTCTGCGCCATCTTGCGCTCGGCGGCCATAAGGCTTTTAGTCGTCTTGCGCTTTGCCTGTCGCCGGGCAATGTTCATCTGAGTGCGGATTGCAGCTGCGCTCTTGGCCAAACTTGCTCGCCTCCCTAAAGGTGGATAACTGGTGAGGGGATTCGAGCCCTCACCGGTTTCCCTTATACCCGATGTTTCGCGTTCTAACCATTTACCGAAGCTTCGTAGTCGATCGGCTTGGACTCGAAGAAGTTGATCAGCTCCGGCATGTCGT
>CAZXHQ010000029.1:0-2734 GCA_964640145.1 uncultured Rhodothermales bacterium
TGGCCGTCTTCGGCGAGCATTCCAGCTGCCTTCGCACGCTGCGCGGCCTGGAGCAGTCCCTGCCCCAGATCCGGAAGGTCATCCTTCCCGGCGTCGGGCACTTTCATCCTATCCTCCAGCCGGATGAATTCACTCAGACGCTCACCCGGTTTGTCCACGACCTGCCCGGCAGTCCGTAGGGCCTCCACGTAGACTCGAATCCTCATACGTGAACACACCCGTCCATAAAACGGAACGCGAATCGCAGCGAGCTCGATCGGCCGCCGAGCAGGGGCTGTGTGCGGCGGATTTTCTCCGCATTGCCTCCAACGGTTTCGGCGAGCCCGAAAACTCGTATGCGCATTCGATGGCCTACTTTCGCGAACAGGTATACGTGGGCACCCTGCGCAACGCCTTTCCCCTCCTCAAACTGTTTCCGCCTACCGATGCCCCCGTTATGGATCCGTGGCCGGTACGAACGGTGGAGCGGGTCGAGGACCTGGATCTGCTCGCTCAGATCTGGCGCTACGATGCGGCCGCAGGACAATGGGAGAAGGTGTTTACCTCGCCGACGATTCCCGGCCGAAACGGTGAGCCCGCCCCCCGCGACATCGGATATCGGGGGATGACGGTGTTTCAGGGACGTTCCGACGAGCGCCCCGCCCTGTACGTGAGTACCATCTCTACGGTGCTTCGCGGCACCGAGGCTTCGATTCTCCGTTCGGAAGACGGTCTCCACTTCGACGTCGTCTCGGATCCCGGCCTCGGTCGTCCGAATGTTTCCACGTTTCGATCCCTCGTGTCCTTCGACGGACATCTGTTTGCGGCGCCTGCCGGTGAGGGGACCACGTGGAACACCACGCGGGAACCCGTAATCATGCGTTCGGCCGACCCGGCCAGGGGTGCCTGGGAGCTGGCCTGTCCGCCCGGATTCGAGGATCCGACGAACATGGGGATCTTCGAACTTGCCGAATTCGACCATCATCTCTACGCCGGCACGTTCAACCATTACGGCGGCCTCCAGATCTGGAAGACGCCCGCGACGGGGGACGGGCCGTGCCGCTGGACGAAGGTGATCGACCGCGGCGCCCATCGCGGCAGCCTGAATGAGATGCCGCTGGGCATGTGCGCCTTCGACGGCGCGCTGTATGTGGGAACGGGTATCCAGAACGGAGGCTACGACCGGACGAACGAGGTGGGCCCGGCCGCCGGAGAGCTTTTTCGTATCTATCCGGACGACACGTGGGACCTCGTCGTAGGCCGCCCGCGACGCACTCGGGAGGGCATGAAATATCCGCTCTCCGGGATGGGGCCGGGATTCGACAACTTCTTCGCCGGCTACATCTGGCGCATGGCGGTCCACGACGGCTGGCTCTACGTTTCCACCTTCGACTGGAGCATGTTCCTGGCCTACGCCCGCCGCCCGCCGAGTCTGGTTCGGCGCATGATGCGGCAGTTCGGCGTGGATCAGCTCATCCGGCTGGGCGGCGGGTTTCAGCTCTGGCGCACCCGAGACGGGGTCAACTGGGTGCCGGTTACGCGGACAGGCCTGGGCAATCCGTACAACCACGGCGGGCGCACGCTTCTGTCCACCCCGCACGGATTATTCGTCGGCACCGCCAATCCGTTTGGGCCCGAGGTGGCCGCCAGGCTCTCCACCGGGTGGACGTACGTACCGAATCCCGATGGCGGCGCCGAAGTCTGGTTGGGAAGCCGGGAGGAGCAGGGTGAAGCGGCACGGACCGGGCGGTCGATTGTAGTGCGGCAAGGCGTGTTCGAGAGCAGCCGGGGATCCCGGCCGGCGGACCCGGACCTGCTCCATCGGGACGGCGCCGTGCCTCGTGTGCTGCTGACGGGCGCGACCGGGTTCATCGGTCGGCACGTGCTGGCACGGCTGCTGGCGCGGCAGGCACGCGTCCGCGTGTACGCGCTTCCCGAAACGGCGGCACAGCTGCCGACCTCGGATGCCCTGGACGTCGTTACCGGTGATCTTCGAGAGCCCGAGCGGCTCCGGGCGGCGGCGGAGGGTATCGACGTCGTCTATCATCTGGCGGCGCTGCTGCCGGGGAGCTCGCACCTGGATCTCATGCGCGTGAACGTGGACGGAACAGAGAATCTGCTGAAGGCCTGCGTCGAGGCGGGCCGTGTGCGGCGGTTCGTGCTGGCGAGTTCCGTGGCGGTCTACGAGGGCGCCTTCAATCCGGAAGCCTGGCCGTTGACGGAGGTCAGCCCGGTCCGGCCTCGCGGCCCGCGCAGCCTCCGAAGCTACGGCCTATCGAAGGTGGCTGCCGAGCGCCTGGTGCATGAGTATGCCCGCGACCACGAGTTCGACTTCGTGATCGTTCGCCCGTCGACGTCGTACGGTGTGGGCAGCCCGCTGGCCGAAGCGCTCGTACGTCGGGCACTGGCCGACTCCTGGGCCGAGATCCTACCCTTCGCACGGCATACCTTACAGCTCATCCACGTGCGTGATCTGGCCGAAGCTATCGTGCAGGCCGGCATCCGCCCCGATGTTGGAGACGAGGTTTTCAACCTGTCCGGCACCGAAACGTACACGTATCGCAATATCGCGGCCATGGTGAAGCAGCTGGCAGGCCTCGTCGACGCAGGGGCGCTGCGTCCGGATCCGTCTCGGATATGGCGGCGCTATGTGCTGGCCTACGATATCGAAAAAGCACAGAAACGGCTGGATTTCAGTCCTCGCGTGACCCTGCAAGAAGGGCTTGCGGAGGTCGTGGCATCCGTCATGAACGAC
>CAZXHQ010000029.1:2834-6898 GCA_964640145.1 uncultured Rhodothermales bacterium
CCCTTTATCAGTACGGGCAGAGCAAGATCGACGGAGAGGCGCTGGTGCAGGAGTACCAGCGCGAGCATAATTTCGAGTACACGATCATCCGACCGCCGGCCGTGTACGGCAAAGAGGCCCCGTGGGTGGGATCGTTCATCCAGCGCCTCATGCGCCGTCCCCGGCAGGCGATGGCGCCCGGCGCCCGGGAATTCCGGATGCACTGGGTGCACGTAGACGACCTCGCCGACGGCATCTTGCTGGCGGGGACGCGTCCGGAGGCGGCCAACCGCGTCTTCAACATAGCAGGCCCGGAGGTCTTCACACAGGCGACGCTTGTTGCGCTCCTGTGGAAGGACTGGATGGGCACCGAGGGTCGCGGCGCGGAGCATCTCTTCGAGGCTCGCTTTAACGGCGCCGACGTGCTCAAGTATGACATCACGAAGGCTCACCGGCTGCTCGATTACGTGCCGACGGTCGAACTCCAGGAGGGGCTTCGCGAGGCGGTCGCCGCCATGGGGTCCGCAGCCCGATCGTCGCGCTGGCCGGCGGGCCGGTTTGCGAAGGCCTGGACGGGTGAATGGTGAACACGAACTGCGAATGAATATGACGACGCTGGTAACGGGAGCAACAGGCTATATCGGGACCCACCTCGTCGAGCGCCTGCTTTCGCGCGGCCGCAGCGTGCGCGTGATCGCTCGGCGAAATGGACAGGGGAGATCGGAGCAGGCGCAGCGTCTGCTGCGCCGCCCGGGCGTGCACGTGTTCGAGGGCGACCTCACGGATGCTCCTTCATTGGGCGAGGCCATGCGGGGCGTCGACATCGTCTATCACCTCGCCTGGCAGTCGAACCGTCCTACGAAGCTGGACGGCGCCCCAAACACGAACGATGAGCTCGTTCGGGCCAACGTCGACGGTACCGAAAATCTGCTCGGTCTTAGCGCGCGCGGCGGCGTGGAGCGGTTCATTTATACCAGCACGGTCGCCGTCTACGGCGACTCGTCGGTACCTGGTCGCTGGCCGATCCGAGAGGACGATGCTCTCGTGAGGGACTATCCCGTGGAGGGCTTTTTCCAGCGCGATTACATCGAGCCGAAATATATCACCGAACAGATGATTCGTGGTGCCGGCGATCGGCACGGCCTGCCGTACGTCATCTTACGGCCGTCCATCGTGTACGGGCCCGGTGCGCAGTTCGCGGAGGTATGGGTACGGCATGCGCTCTCGGCCCTCCGGCGTCCCGCCGTCGTCGAGGTGGCCCAACTGATACACGTGCGTGACATGGTCGACGCCTTGCTGCTGGCCGAGTCCGAGCCCGGGGCACTCGACGAGGTGTTCAACGTCGCCGGACCGGAAATTGCTACCCCGTCGCAGCTTCAGGCCATGATTCTCAGGGCGGCATTTCGGACGCGAGGGAATCGTACGTACGGGCTCCGGTTCAGACGCACGGATCGACACAGGCCGCAGAGGCTTCGTTACGATCTCTCGAAAGCTGCCGCGCACCTGCACTTCGTGCCGAACGTCTCGCTTCGGGAAGGCATCGATGAGATGGTGGAGGCGGTCCTGGGCGAGAGGTCGCCGGCCGGACGACGACCGGCGAGACGGATCGTGGGCTGGCGGCGCGGCCAATATGCGGCTGCGGAACCTCCGCCGATATCCCAGCACGTAGGCCGGGGTCGGTCTCCGGACCGGCGGTCTTCGCTGAGCAACTTGCTCGCCGGCTATTATGAACGGTTGCTTTCGCAGGATCTGCTCGGTGATTACTACGACTACAGCGACTTCTGGAATTTTGGGCTCTGGACCGAGGACACGAAGAGCCAGAAGGAGGCGTGCGAAAATCTGATGGAGGAACTGCTTGCCTTCATCCCCGAGAAGAAAGGGACCATCCTCGACGTGGCCTGTGGAAAGGGCGCAACGACGCGCCACCTGCTCCGTTATTACGCACCGGAAGACGTGACGGGGATCAACATTTCGGAAGAGCAGCTGAAGCGCTGCAGGGAAAATGCGCCCGGCTGTACGTTCCTGCAGATGAACGCTGCGGCCCTCGCCTTTCCGGATGCTTCCTTCGACAATATCATCTGCGTAGAAGCAGCGTGTCATTTCGATACGCGTGCAGATTTTCTTCGGGAGGCCTGCCGCGTGCTTACACCCGGCGGGCGCCTCGTCTTCTCCGACGCCGTCCTGCGGCCGGAATCCCATGGCCAGCCCGCCGAGAATTACGTACGGAGCACGGCAGTCTATGAAAATGTCTGCCTCCGAGCAGGCTTCGACGCCGTGTTCGTGGCTGACGTGACGGAAGAATGCTGGGGCGGCTTCTCCGACCATCTGCTGGCCTATGCTCGCGAGAAGTGGGTCAGCGGCGAGTTCGGGCGGCGAGAGCTCGGCGGCATTCGGCGTTGGCTCGGGACACTCGCAGCCAAGTTGTACGTTATAGGCTGGTGCGAAAAGGGTCCGGCGTCGGACACGTAGCCCAGGGCCTCCGGCAAGGATGCGAATTCCGCACGCAGGGAGGGTCGGGTGTATCAGTATGAGAGGGGACGGTGATGATGATGCGGATGAGCCTCGTTGCAGGGGCGGCGTTTGCCGCTGCACTGCTTGTCTCGTGGGGGTGCCAGGTTCATCAGACGGAGCTGAACGAGACGCTCAGTTCGCAGTCCCGGCGCGTAGAGGTAGACGGCATGGAGCGAAGCTACGTCGTGTATCGCCATGCGGATCTCGGCTCGCAGACGCCGGTGCCTCTGATCCTGGCTTTCCACGGGGGTTTCGGTTCGCCGGAGAGCTTCGCGGGCGTGACGGGGCTGCACGTTCCGGCGACCGAGGAAGGATTTGTAGTCGTTTACCCGGAAGGCTACCAGCGCAGCTGGAACGGCGGTGACTGCTGCGGGCCCGCTCAACGGGAGGGTGTCGATGACGTCGCCTTCGTGCGCGCCATCCTGGATGACGTCGATGACGTGATCAATTACGACGCTCGCCGTGTCTATGCGACCGGTTTCTCGAACGGCGCCCGCTTCACCTACCGGTTGGGCTGCGACCTGGCCGATCGAATTGCAGCCATAGCGCCCGTGGGTTCCGCGTCCAGCATGGCCGGGCCGGCGTGCAGTCCGTCTCGGCCTGTTCCCGTATTTCATATTCACGGCATGGCCGACGAGTATGCGCCCTTCGAAGGTGGTGAAAGTGCGTACGCTCCGGCGGGCGAACAGAAATCCATCCCCCGGACGGTCGAGCAGTGGGTTAGCAGGAACCGATGTGCAGGCGAGGTCGATACTTCGTTTACGAACGACGATGCTCATTGCGCCACGCACACGGCCTGCGCCAATGGAGCCACCGTCACTCTGTGCACGGTCGAGGAACTCGCCCATCAGTGGCCGGGGGTCGAAGCGATCTTTCCGCGGCGTCTGGGGCCGGGCGTCGAGAACTTTCCGACGGCGAGGCTCATCCTCGAGTTCTTTAAGTCGCACGCCATGAATTCCTGACCACAAGCGCTCATGACGGCGGAAGGCATAGGCTACATTACCATTGTATCGGGACTGCCCCGGTCGGGAACGTCGATGATGATGCGGATGCTCGCGGCAGGGGGCATGCCGGTCCTCACCGACTCCGTGCGAGGCGCCGACGCAGACAACCCGAACGGATACTTCGAACTCGAACGTGTGAAGCGACTCGACCGGGACGCCGCCTGGCTGGCGAGCGCGCGCGGAAAGGCCTTGAAAACCGTCTATCTATTGCTCTACAACCTGCCCCGATCCCATCGGTACCGGGTGATATTCATGCGACGCAGGCTGGAGGAGGTCATAGCGTCGCAGGCGGCGATGCTCCGGAGACGGCAGGAACAGGGTGCCGCGCTCGAGCCGGCGCAGCTGACGAGGGCTTTCCAGCAGCACCTGGGTCAAATCGAGGAGTGGCTGCACCTGCAGGAGAACCTGGATGTGCTGTACGTAGATTACAACGACGTCCTCGACGATCCAACACGCGCCGTGATCACGATCAACCGCTTTCTGGATGATCGTCTCGATGCGAACGCCATGTCCGCCGTCGTTGACCCTTCCCTTTATCGGCAGCGGCGGTCTGCCGCCGATAACGGGTGA
>CAZXHQ010000029.1:6998-15056 GCA_964640145.1 uncultured Rhodothermales bacterium
CGACGCGGAGCGCTATGCATCGGCACTCATATGTTAGCGTATTTGTGTTAGCGTATTTGCGAATTGACTGTCTTAGAGCAGCAGCGTTTCGATGCGATGGGCGTGTAATCGGTTCTCCAGATGCGACCACGCAAAGATCGTAAAGCGCCCGTCCTGAGAGGCTACCAGCGCCAGCGCGTCGTGCTGATCGTGGACGAACTGCGCCGCAGACAGATGTCTGGTACCTCCCAGCTCGGCCGCTTCGACGTCCACGGGGTTGCGGCCGACCACCGGCTCCCGGACGACGACGTCTCGAACGGTTGAAGCGCCGTCCGCGCGCTCGATCTTGGCGCCGAAGGCCAGCAGCTCATATTCGGAGCTCATCACGGTTGCGCCGTCGACGGCCGTCAATCCGGCCAGCCCGTCGATCGCCTGACGCAGTTCGTCCGTCCAGTTCTTCGTGTCCCCTTCTTCGGCTTTCCTTTGCAGCAGGTCGGCGACGTGAGGAAACGGGGGCGACACCCGATAGGCGATGGGTAAGACGATGGATCGCTGCCAGGCGCTATCGCTGGAAACCACGAGTAGTGTTCCCCCACGGCCGTGCGCACGCATGGACAGGGCAAGCTGGACGAGCACGCTCGCATGCTTGATCGTCGAATTGGATCCACCGATTCCCGTCAGCGACGCAAGCAGCTCCGGGCAATCGGGCCGCCGGGCTGCGTCCTCGTCGACCACCTTTACCCGATCCCCCTTGAACATGGCCAGGTTGCCGAATTTTCCCAAGGCGTCACCGCGACTGTACTTGGCCACGAGCAGCCCGGGCTCGACCACCTCCAGCACGAGGCAAAGCTCGGGCAGCGCTCGCGCGGCCCCCCAGACGTGAAGATCGTCCGCATCGCCCCAGAGGCAGAGATGGATTCCTGGCCGTTCGACGGCCGGCGCCAGGCGCGTAAGGCTGCGCGCCTCGAGGGAAATCCGTCGGTCGAAAACGAGTGCGACGCCGGCCCGCTCTCGAGAGACGAAGGCGAGAGAGATCTTCGGCGAGCGCCCCTCTTCGCGCTGAAGGCTCGCCCAGAATCCGGCCTCGACCAGCCGCTCGATAACGTCGGCCTCCGGGAGAGGCGCCAGATCGCCCCGTCCCTCGCGCCGTGCCTCTTCCTGCTGGCGCGACAGGCGGTCATGCAGGGTCGGAGCCACCGCTCGGGCCGGGGGGTAAGCCGGACCGGTCGGGGAAACTCCTGTCGAGGGTCTTTCCACGATCGAGGGCCTCTCGTCGGATTGCTTCAGCGTCTCTCCTCGTCCGACGCCCGGGCGGGTCGTTCGTTTCGGCGCAGTTCTCGACGAACGAGAGATCGGCTGCAAACGTCTTCAGTTTCAACCCGTAAGCGTCCGCGCAACAGTCCGCACGTGCGCGAACGCCCCACCGTGAGCGACCGCGAACACGGGATCGGAACCCAACGCCTGGTTGTGTGTTACCCCATTAGTTACACAGTCATAGAGATCTGAATCCTGCATGACCAGCAGCCGTTTTGCGGTGGCCGTGCACATTCTCGCCTTGCTTCAAGAAGGAGGCGGAACGCCGGTTACTTCTGAATTCGTCGCGGGGAGCGTCAACACGAACCCCGCCGTCGTGCGCCGCATATTGTCCATGCTCGCCGAGGCCGGCCTTACAACCTCCCGCCTCGGTGCGGGAGGGGGCGCGCTCCTGGCACGTCCGGCCTCGGACATCACGCTGCTGGACGTCTTTCAGGCCGTCGAAGATTGTGAGATCTTCGCGATGCATCACGGCGAGCCGAGCCGGCAGTGCCCGGTGGGCCGCAACATTCAGACGGTCCTGGAAGAGGCGACGGGTGCCGCCCAGCGTGCGCTGCATGCGGAGCTGGCCGATCGCACAGTCGCCGGCGTCCTCCAGCAGATCAAGTCCTATGAGAGTGGCGATGCCGCGGAATAGGAATGTTTTGTGTGGAGGTGTGTTAGTGTGAGTAACATAATTACATACGATATACATAGATGCAGGACCCACTCACCGGTGGCCGTTCTGCAAGCATCCGTCACACGTCAAAAAGTACCCTCGATAACCATGATTGCAATCACTGGAGCCACTGGCCATCTCGGCCGTCTCGTCCTCGAAGAGCTAACCGATCGAGGCGTCGAGCCCTCGGAGATCGTTGCCGCGGCGCGCAGCCGCGACAAAGCATCCGACCTGGCAGGCCGAGGCATCGAAGTTCGCCATGCTGATTACACGGAGCCTGACTCCCTGGATAAGGCATTTGAAGGTGTTTCCCGACTGCTGTTGATCTCCTCCAGCGAAGTAGGGCAGCGCCTCGCCCACCACCGTAATGTCGTCGCGGCGGCGAAGAGGGCAGGCGTCGGCTTCCTGGCCTATACGAGTATGCTCCGCGCCGACCGTTCGCCGATGCAGCTGGCCACCGAGCACAAGGCGACCGAGCGGCTCATCCGCGACTCCGGCATTCCCTTTGTCCTCCTCCGCAATGGATGGTACATGGAGAACTATACGGAGAACCTCGCGCAAGCGCTGCAGAGCGGGGAGCTCATCGGCAGCGCTGCGGATGGCCGGATCAGTGCCGCCACGCGCGCCGACTACGCCGCAGCAGCCGCCTCCGTCCTTACGGGAGAAGGCCACGACGGCGCTGTTTATGAACTGGGAGGCGACGAGGCCTTTACCATGACGGAGCTCGCGGGGGAGATATCTCGCCAGAGCGGTCGGAAGGTCGTTTACCGCGACGTGCCGGTCGATGAGTATAAGGAAGCGCTCGTCGGATCCGGTCTTCCCGAGCCTTATGCAGCCGTCTTAGCAGACTCCAGCCGGGCGATTGCGGACGGCCACCTTTACGTCGAGAGCGGCGACCTCCGCCGGCTCATCGGCCGTCCCACCACGCCCCTCGCCGATGCCGTTGCCGAAGCGCTGGAGGGTTAATCTTTTATAGGTCGACCCTAACCAAGTACTAAGCTCTACGTCCGATGGCCCGACCTCTTTCTTCTGAACATTCCGCGGCCGGCATCGCGCCGCCGGGATATCAGCTACCCGACGGCACGCGCCCGGGACCCGTGAAGCTTCAGGTGGCCGACCTCTCACGGTCCCTCCCCTTCTACGAGGATATTCTGGGGCTCCGGACGATCCGCCAAGCCGGCAGCTCCGTCCTCCTCGGTATGCCCGGGCGCGACGCCCCCCTCGTCGACCTGGTGGAACGCCCTGGCGCCGCACCCCTCCCTCGCCGCGGGCTTCTCGGTCTTTTCCACGTAGCCTTCCTGCTCCCGGATCGCGGCGATCTCGCTCGTTTCGTCGGGCATCTCGCCGCGAAGAACGTGCGCGCCGGGATGTCAGACCACCTGGTGAGCGAGGCCGTTTATCTGAGCGACCCGGACGGTCTCGGCATCGAGGTCTATGCGGACCGGCCGCGCAGCGCGTGGCGCAGCGATCGAGGGCAGATCGCCATGGCCACGGAACCGCTCGATCTGTCGGATCTCATGCAGGCTGCCGGCGATCGTTCCTGGGAGGGCATGCCCGCCGGGACGACCGTCGGTCACGTACACCTTCACGTAGGGGATCTAAAGCGGGCATCCGCTTTCTACCATGATGCGCTCGGGCTGAGCAAGGTCGTCTGGAGCTACCCAGGCGCGCTCTTCCTCTCTGCAGGCGGCTATCACCACCATCTCGGCATCAACACGTGGGCCGGCGACGCGCCGCCGGCCTCCGACGAGCATGCGAAACTGCTCGAATGGACGCTGATCGTCCCGCAGCCGGACGACGACGCCGCCGTCAGCAGCCTCGAGGCAGCAGGTTTCGCCGTCGTGAGAGAACCCCGCGGGAGCCTCGTGGCCGACCCGTGGGGCACCCGCCTGCGCATTGCCCGGGCAGAAAAGTGATGTTCTGCTGTCACGAGTATGAAAATGAGCTAAAAAACAATATGATGGTTGCACTCGGCGCAATGGATGCGCCCTGCCCAAAAGTTCTCATAGAATATGCGTCCGTCGGGGATTGCCGGTCGCTTTTTGGCCCTGAAGACCATCGGCGCGCGCTCTGCTGCGGAGCTGGTCCGGCACGTCATTCACGGCGTAACGCCGTTCTCCGACGGCGTTCCGCAGTCGGACGACCTCACGCTTCTTTCGCTCGCCTACCGCGATCCCGATCGGCCGGATCGCACGCTAAAGACGTAGACACGTGCCCCTCCGCTCAGCACGAGCGGCTCGGTGGGAGCATGAAACCGTATTTTGGCGTCGGCATTCATCCCGTACGTGGAAGCAAGAATAGATCTGGGGACCGGAGAAAGAGATGAAGGCGACCCTTCTTTGTGTCACGCTAATCTGCCTCGCATCGTCCGTGACGTGGGCTAAACACAGAACCGAGGCTCCCGTATCCCGGACGGCGGTCGACAACCGGTCGGACGACGACAGGAAACGAGTCCTTGCCATCCTAGGGGATGGGTGGCATCGCGTAGCACCGCTCGATCGGCACCTCGTGGGCAAACTGCGCGACGTCGGTTGGGAAGCCGTCGTCATTATGGACTACGACGTCCCGTGGGATGATTTCGAAAGCTACGACCTCATCATCTTGAGCAGGGAGGGGCACGAGTTCGTCGAGTATTATAGAAATCGCGATACGGATCCCGATCATGAGCGAGGCTACTGGCTCACCAGGGCCGAGTCGCAGAAGTTCGTGGAGTACGTCGAGGCAGGAGGGAGCATGTTTCTCTACCATGACGGTTTCGGCAACTATCCCTGCGATTACGGTCCCGCCGTCGTGGCGCGGGCCTGCTTCATCCGGCACCCGGCGATTGTCGAGATCAACGTGACTCCCACGGACGAGATGCCGGAGCTCACCGAGGGCGTCACGCCCTTCGTCGTGTCCGATGAAGAGTACGAGGTGGACATGGATGAGAGTACGACGAACGTGTTTTTGGAAAGCCACTCGCCCGAGCATGGTCGTTCCGCTCAGGGCTGGGCTCATACCTTTGGCGACGGAAAAGTGGCCGTGCTCATCCCCGGCCACAGAATGGCCACGATCGAGCATCCCATGATCAATCGCCTCGATCAGAACATCCTCGACTGGTTGACGGAGTAAAGCCGCTGCGGGCTGCACGCATGAGGCCGAGAACGCAGCCTCTTCCATCTACATCGCAATCGAACAACCCGGCATTCGCCGTCGGCATCCGGGCGTCCTCACGTGCGCCGTTACGCGCTTTCTACCGGAGCGTTACGACCTCTGGACATCGGCTGGAAACGCGTTGAGGGGAGTCTGCGGTTCTATGTAGCGGACGACGCTCTCCGCGCCATCGAGCGATCAAGACCATGGGATGATCGGCCGTAAGCTTTAGACCCATCCTGGCCGATTCTCGCTTCGGTTTTCAGCCTATCGCTGCTCGAGGCGCGTTCGAACCATGTTTCGTCACGGATGTGAGCATCGCCGCAGGTCCTCGCGGAGACTGTTCGACCGGCAGCATGCAGCCTTAATCCATAAAACGGTTCTGTAGTGCGTTCAAGAATCGCGCGCATCGCCCTCGTCCTCGGAATCTCTCTCGTGGTTGCCGGGGTGGCTTCCGAGATGAGAAGTGGGCTCCGGTTCGTCGAAGCGCTCGAACGTGTCGATGAACGCGCACGCATCTGGGGGATGCTGGGCCTGTCGCTCTGCGCCGTCGTGCTGCTGTCGGCGATTGCGCGAGGCGTGATACGCCTCTTTCGCGGTGGTCGGCGTGCCTGGGGTAGTCTGGCCGCCTTCGGCTGGCTCATCCTGGCGGTGAACCTCCTCTTCTGGGGCCTGATAGCGGCGCAGATCGCGCCGGTCCAGCGACTCTACGAAAAAGGCCGCATCGTCTGGGTGGGAGAGAAGGCATTCCTGTTTGCGCATGGTTACTGGGAGATTTCGGATGGATACTGGGAGCACCAGACCGTCGTGAAGCTGGCGGGCGGTAGACTGTACCGCGGTCCGACGCTCAATCTTCTCCTTCAGCTTCGCAGGCGCGGCGCGACGTCGGTGTGGGGATCCTGGTGCTTTACGGGCGACTACCCGTACATCCGAAAAGACCTGGTGAGTGGGCGCCAGGTGCCGTGGCCGTCGTACGCCTCGTACAACACGACGCCCGGCGTGACGATTCCTATCTGGCTGGGGAGTACCTTCGTCCGGCTGGGGTGGCCCAAAGACCGATACGGTGAAGAGCCGCCGTCGATTGGCGCGTTCACGCCGGATACGCTGGTGCTCATGAATCCGTCGGCACATCACGTCGAGCAGGCATTTACCCTGGTGCAGCAGCGTGTGTCGAACCGGCTTCCGCGGCCCGACTCGGTAAGCTGGTATCCCATCGCGCCCGATACGGTCTACGGGTTGTCCTGGTCGACGCTCCGTGCGCTCTCACCGGATGAGCGGAGACGCGCCCACGCGGAGGAACGCGCCGCGTTGAAATCGAAGTCGAGGACCGGACTGGCGCTGTTCTGGATTCGTGGGCGCGCTTTCCCCATGCATATTCGCATTCCTCCGCGCTTTCGCCGCCCCCCAGATCCGCCTGGATACGAGGTGGTGCAGAACCGTGCGGGGCCACGGTGAGTCCGAGATCGACGCGGCGGCGGGGGCTCCGCCGCGGACCGTTCGCCTTTCCCTGGTCGCGGCGGGCCCGCTAGAATTCCTTCGCATACAGCGCATACGTCCGGATCTCCTCCGCAATCGACCGGCCGAAGCGGACGGAGTAGTTGTCCACCTTCATCAAGCAAACCAGGCCGGTCTGGTACAGGTCCAGGCTGCGGCGCAGCGCCTCGCTTGCCATCGCGTTCATGAGCGATTTGCGGCGGTACTTCGGGTGGACGCCGAGGGTCTTGGCGAGGAAGACGGGCGGGTCGAGCAGCGGAAAGTGCTCGCGATACGAGAGGTCCTGCAGCCTGATCCGATGCTCGGCGCCCTGGCAGACCAGTGGGCCGTAGTCGGGAAAGCACAGCAAGAAGCCGGCGATGCTTCCATCGCCGCCGACCGCGACTACCGAGGTGCGGTCGCAGAACCGCCGGGCGAACGGCTCCCCGCAGAGGGACCGGAACGTCTCGTGCGAGATTCGGCTGTAGGCGAAATTCTGTCCGAAGACGAGGTCGATGAGCGGATAGAATGCGTCGAGGTTCTCCATCCAGTATTGGGGTGAAAGGCGCTCGATTCGGACGCCGACCTCTGCAAGCATCGCGTCGGTCACGGCTTTCGCGGCGAGCATTTCGCCGGCCACTTCCGCGTAGGGGCGGGTCGTCCCCTGCGTCACGTATTTCGCGGCCGGATGGTAGCCCAGGCGCTCCAGCAGGGGAGCGTAGTAGGACGGGTTGTATGGCTCGCCGGGGAAGCAGCCGGCGCCGTCCGGCGCGCTCAGGCGCAGCCGATAGCGGCGAAACGTGCTGAAGTCGATCGGGCCGTAGACGACCGCCGCTCCCTGCTCTCCCGCCCACGCCTCGACGCGCCCGAAGAGCCGTTCGTTTACGTCGTACCGGTCCTCCGTTTCCCAGTAACCGAAGAAGGCCGCCTGTCGTCCGTCGACCAGGCGCTCGGGATGGAAGAAGCCGGCCAGCCGGGCCGCATTGCTCTCGACCTCTACAATGGCGCGGCCCGAATCGAAATAGGGATTGTCGGCGCTGAAGAGCCGATCCAGCTCCTCCTCCGTATCGGGTATCCAGTAGGGATCGCCGGCATAGACCCGCCGGGCCACGTCACGGAAGCCGTCGGGGAGAGGTTGGCTTGGGGTCCAGGTCATGATGTTCAGCGATCGATGCGTCGGGTGCCGCCACGGGGGCAACGTCGTATCGCGTCAGCGTTCGATCTTTCCCGTCGCGCCGTCCATCTTCACTACGTCGCCGTCGCGGAGAATCGTCGTGACGCCAGGGATGCCGACGATCGCGGGAATGCCGAGCTCCCGCGCCACGACGGCCGAGTGCGAGAGCGTCGAGCCGCGCTCGATGAGAAGGCCGGCCGCCGTCGGGAAGAGCGGTGCCCAGCCGGGATCGGTGCGGACGGTGCAGAGGATCTGTCCGTCGAGTGAGAGCTCGTCGCGCGCCGAGAAAATCAATCGGACCGGTGCCTCGACGATCCCCGGGAAGCAG
>CAZXHQ010000030.1:0-8909 GCA_964640145.1 uncultured Rhodothermales bacterium
GCTCCCCTGCGGCGGTCGCTCCTGCCGCCAGTGCCTGCACGTTAACACGCGCTGATTTGCCAGGTTTCGAGCGGAGCGACCAGGACCGGTCCGCCTTCTCTACCGCCTCCGCGGAACTGCGAACCCCGCGTGACATATACGTTATAATGTGATATTTCGATGAAGTCAGTTCATCCTGCCCAGGAGGTCCTATCATGCGTCGCCAGGTATCTGAGTTACTCCGTTCTGGGGCGGTCGTCGTCTATACGGCCCCCCACGCCACCGTGGCCGACGCCGTCGAAAAGATGTCGCGGCACAACGTCGGCTCGATCCTCGTCTTGGAAAAAAGCCGCCGGCTGGTCGGCATTTTCACGGAGCGGGATCTGCTGCAACGCGTGGCGGCGAGAAAGCTCGATCCGGAGCACACGAAAATCAAAGACGTGATGTCGCCGGACGTCATCGTGGTCTCGTCGGAAACGCCGCGCCACGAGGTCCATCGCCTCATGGATACCCACCACATCCGCCACATTCCCGTCAGCGACGGCAAGCACGTGATCGGGGTCATTTCGCTGCGGGACGTGCTGCGCTACGAGAATGCGGAGAAGGAATTCGAGATTGAGCAGCTCCGTCAGTACATCTACCAGCCGGGCCCCAACATAGCCTGAGGCGTCGGCCGCTGCGCGGCGCCGCGCCATTCCGGCCGGCGAGTAGGCCCTCCTCGCATCAATCGATGCGTTCGTAGTATCCGAGGCGCTGCGGAATCATCTGCACGTCGCGCAGCACGATATCGTCGGGCAGCTCGAGATGCGGGCGAACCTGGCCGGTCGTGTCGTTGCGGATCTCGTCGTACGAAACCGTGGCGTAGAAGTCCATGGCCTCTTGCGCTTCCTGATATTGTGAGAGCAGCACTTTGTACCGGACGTGGATGGTCGACGGCTCCAGGGAAACGAGCGTCTGCGTAGAGGGCTGACCCTGGACGGTCACGTCGATCTCTCTCGCGCCCTCCGTGAACTCTTTCGAGACGGCCCGAAGCGTGACCGCGTCGATGTTCTTTGCGACCAGGCCCCGTAGCGTGTCGGAGAGCGGAACCCGCACCTCCAGCGTGTCACGCACGTCCTGGAACGCGCGTTCGACGGTCGGCCAGTATTCCACCTCACCTACCACGGACGCCGCCCCGGTCACTTCCACGGAGTCCGGAGAGATCTCGGGCGGCGCGACCAGATCGTGCGTGATCGGCGTCTCGATCTCTACCGCGACCTGCACGGGCACCGACCGCGTGACGCGCCGCTCCTTCCACAGGTTGACCACGTTCGGGCTCACGCTCTGCACCTGCACGTTCTTCGGAAGCTCGGGGATCGACTCGGCTACGCGCACTTCCGACTGCGACGCATTGATTGGAATGGTGGGCGGACGGAGACTGAGTCGCAGCAGCGACCATCCGTCCCCTATCGCTTGCACGCGGACGGTGCCGGCCGGCAGTTGGGAGAGGGCCTGGTCCTCGGGCACATTCACGACCTCGGTCGGCATCTCGATAATGCGCGTATGCGTCTCCCGCATGGTGAACGTGAACCAGAGCAGGCTCGAGACGAGGATCGACATGGTGATGGCCATGCCCCGCCGGTGGGGCTCCTCCTCGTACCGACTGCTCGCCATGCGGCGACTGAACAGGCTGTAGAGCCGCTCCCAGATCGGCAGGTCCTGGGGCGTTCCGTCCGGATTGGAGCTGTCTTGCGTCACGGCGTTGCCAGAAATCGTGTCCGACTCTCCGGCCGCCTCAGCACGAAATGGTGCCGAGACGACCACCGCGACCTTTCACGCGACGGGGAGAGGTTTGTTCATCCGCCCCCCGAGGCCGCCTACCGCGTTCGGGCGCGCAGCATGCGCATGCCTTTCTCCAGATCCGAGCGCGAATACAGACCGAAGAAGAGCACGAGGGGGATGTATGCCGCGATCAGAACGAGCCGGACCGCCAGACGCGCACCCACGCTCCACGCCGTCGTCGGATGGCCGATCAGCCACAGTGCGATGATGATGGCGGTCGAGATCCAGACGACCCGCCAGGGATACCCCACGTGAATCCGGCGTTCGGCGACGCGCGCGGAGAGCGCCGCCAGCAGGACGTACGCCAGCGCCGTCGCAAGCGCGGCACCATAGGCGCCGAGAAAGGGAATCATCAGCAGGTTGAGCCCCCCGTTCGCCACGGCGGCGATCAGCACGTTCATGCCGACGACGTGCGTCAGCTCCGTAGCGTAGAGGATGTTGTTGACGACGACGTAGACGCCGTAGCCCATGAATCCGAGTGCGATGGGCAGCACCATGGGGTCGGACCGGAGGTAATGCGGATCGACCCCGAAGGCCTCGGAGAGAAACAACGTGAGGTCGTAGGAGAGCAGAGAGAGCCCGAGCACGGCCCATCCGGTCCAGATGGTGTAATGCCGGAAGGTGCGCCGGTGCAGGCTGCGATCGCCTCTGCCGACGGTTTTGAGCCCGATGACCGTAAAGGCGAGCTGGAAACTCTGCACGAAAAGCATGTTGATGACTCCCCCCAGCCGGGATGCCCATCCGTACATGCCGACGGTTTCCGCGTCGGTGAGCCACTTCAGCAGATAGCGGTCGCCGACGTTCAGGAAGAGCCCCGCGAAGGCCGAGAGCACGAGCGGGACGCCGAAGCGGAGCAGGTCCCGCACGATGCGGCGGTCGAAGCGCCATGCTACCTGGGAAAGCATCAACGAGCTCATCACGAGCGCACTGACGCCGGCCGACGCCGCATAGGCGATCATCACGCCTTCCAGGGCCATGTCTTCGACGACCAGAAAGTAGTAGACGCCGACGACGAGCACGCTCCACTCCGCCGCAACGCTCGTCGCATACCATCCGGCCCGCTCGCGCACCCGCAGGAGTATGTACGGAACCGTGCTGACGACCTTGAGCGCTGCGTATCCGCCCATCAGCCGCGGCAGCACGGTCCGCGAGGAATCATCCACCAGAAAGGAACCCAGTGCCGGCGCGGCGACCCATACGAGGACGAAGGCGGTCAGGGCAAGCGAGGCGGACAGCAGGAGCGTCGTAAACGGGATGGTCGCCCTCGACCGGCCATCGGCCGGGTCGGACATGAACTTCAGCATCCCCGTGGCCAGACCGAGTCCGGCGACAGGTATGATGATCTGCGCCGTCGCCTCGAGAAGCACGAGGTGGCCGTACGCGTCCGTCGACAGGTAGTCCGTGTTGAGATAGAGCGGAGCAAGGAGGAGCCCGGCCGCCTTGACGGCGACGTTGCCGATGGCGTAGAGGCCGGTCTGGCGTATGACGCGCGTCAGTCCTCCTTGCTCAGACATGGGCGGTTCCTGTTCCAACGGGACGCCGGTCTAGAGGCGAATGACGAGCGTCTTTTCGAGTGCGAAGACGCGGCTGAAATTCGACCGCGCGACCAGGTCGTCCAGCACGTCGACGAGCCCGGGAAAATCCCCCGTGAAATCGTCGAACACGACGATGGCTCCGGCAACGAGAAGAGGAAAGAAGAGGCGGATATCTCGCTCGACGCCTTCGCGCGAATGATCACCGTCGACGAACAGGAACCGGACGTTCTTCCCCTTCAGATCTGCTGCAGCTTCTTCCCCGGGCATGGCCAGCAGCTGGACGTCGTTCCACAGGCCGAGCTTCCGCATGTTGGCGATGAAGCCGCGCTTGAGGTCGCTCAGATCCTCTGCTTCGACGACGTATCGGGACTCCTTTCCTACGTTCCCCCGAAAGTGGTCGACGGCGTAGAGCGTACCGTTTCTCGAGTCGACGACGGCGCGGCCGAGAAACGCGGTCGAATAGCCCTGCCAGGATCCGATTTCGACGACGTCGCCACGTGTTTCCTGCATGTAGCAGAGCGTATATAGAAGTTTCCCGGATGCTTCGGAGAGCATGCCCGGAATCGAGGCGGCCGACGCGGCGAGATCCTGCAGGTCCGTGACGTCGCTCCGCCGCAGGCGCGCGCGCGCTATCCCGGATCGCTTCTCGACGCGGTATCCGAGCCGATCGAGCAGTCGCAGTGCAGCTTTTCTCATGACGTGGAAGCTTCTACTTCGTGAAGACGAAGAACCGCCGAAGGCGGCCTAGGAATCGGTGTGCGAGAGCATCGCGGCCATATCCCGCTTGAAGGTCCGGTGACCGATCGAAAGAGGGATGCGCACCAGCAGACACGTCGCGTGTTCGAGCACGTTCCGGAGCTGGCCCTCCCAGCGCTCCAGCGTCTCGCGCAGGCTGATGGCCGGGCGGCGGCCCTCGACGGTTCGATTGAAGGCGTGCCAGTGGAGGTGGTTGTGGAACGGATAGTACTCCGTCTGCATCAGCGAGATGCTGATCGCCGCGGCGCGCTCCGGCGCCATCTCGGAGACGGCGATGCCGGGACGCTCTTCGCGTGCGAGCAGGACGTAGCGATGGAGGGGTCCGCCCTCCGCGTCGTAGCTGCCGTAGAGCACGTCGGGGGCGACGCGGCGGCGTACGAACTGCGGCCCCCGGCGGCGGTGCAGCATCCAGTGCAGCCGGTCTGCCGCGCCGCGACCTTCGAGCACCCGCGCGGCCAGATCCGGATTGTCCTCCAGGTTGTAGGCATAGATTTTCGGATAGGCGAGGTTGGGCCAGACGTGACCGCTCTCGTCCACGAAGGAGATGTCGTCGGCGACGAAGGCGAATCCGTGGTGGATGCAGAGCTCCAGGGCGATGGAGGTCTTGCCGACGCCGCCGGTCCCCCCGATCAGCGTCACCCGTCCCTCACGGTCGGAGAAGGCGGACGCATGAACCGCGGCGACGTCCGGCATCCAGTGCACAGCCGGTACGAGGGCGAGCTCGTGGAAAATGACGCCGGCCCGCTCCTCACGTGAGCTGAACTGCATGTCGAGCATGCGGCGGGCCTGCTTCACGAGGGCGGACGAGGCGACCGTCGGAAGGAAGTCGACGCTCAGGAGTCGTTCGCCGTCGAGCCGGAACCGGATCTTCGCCGTCCGATCGTGCATCACGAAGCCGTCCGCGAGCTCGTCGTGAACGCGCGGATTGACGAGCCGCCGGCCGGACGGATCGACGATGCCGTAGCGGACGGACAGATCCGGGGCGTCCTCTTCTGCGGAGAGCGGGTACCGGGACAGCTCCTCGCGCAGGATCGCAGAGCCGGCGGAAGCGTCGTATTCGACGCGAACCCGCCGCCGTACCATCCGATATGTGACGGCCTGCTCAGTCGACATCGCCGGCGATCATCTGCTTCGTGATGGAGAGGAGGTCGTTTCGGCGGCGTTCGATGTGGAAGTCATGCTCGATGTGCGCGCGGGCGGCCGCCCGACGATCGCCGGGCGCCTCCAGCGCCGCCCGAATCGCCTCGCCGATGTCCGACGGCCGCGGCGTGTCGACGACGTACCCTACGTCGCCGACGCCGTCCGGAATCCCGAAGACCCGGCTGCCGACAGGAATGCAGCCGCAGAGCATCGCTTCGCACAGCACGTTCGGAAGCCCTTCGGCCCTCGACAGCTGCAGGTAGACCGACGACTGCTGATAGAAGGCGACCAGCGACGCGCGCGCCACCGGCTCGATCAGCTCGACGTTCGCCGAGGGCGCGTAGCGTGCGGCGACCGCTTCGGGGTCCGCCACGCCGACCACGCGGAAACGGACGCCGGGCATGAGGCGAGCCGTCTCGAAGAGGAGGTCGACGCCCTTACGGCGCAGGGTCTGGTCGGAATCGATTAAAGCGACCGTACTTACCACGTCGTCCCGCTCGAGGGGTCCCATCGGCCACGCGGACGGATCATAGCCCGTGGGGAGCACCCGAACCGGCGTTCCGATCTGGGGGACGAACGCTCGGATGCCCTGCTCGGTCTCTCGGGGCCACTCCGAAAATCGGTTCTTCGAGTAGACGAGCGACGGAGAGACCGGCAGCAGTACGTCCGCCAGCTGGAGCACGGTCCGGGCCAGAGGCCATCGCCATTTGCTGAGCACGACGCCGTAGGAGAGGGACGGAAGCGAAATGGCGTCGAACCCGCCCACCGCCACGGCGACAGGCTTTTTGAAGAGCCGGGCGGTGAGGACCGGGAAGAACATGTGATAATCCGCAAACCACCCGTAGACGCCCCGGCAGCGGGGCAGCTCTCGGATCAGCCACAGCAACTGTCTGGCGAGGACGGAGGCAAAAGCGACCGGACCGGGCCTGGCGCCGCCGCCGAATTGAAACCGCACGAGCTCGTATTCCTCGCTCAGAATGCGAAGGTCTTCTCGCACGAACGAGCTTGGCTGAAAATAAATGAAGAGGAGTCTCGGCCGCACGCCAGCGTTAACGATCTGAGAGAAGGTCGACGATGCGCCGCGAGGCGCCGGGCTCTGCGAAGACGGGCACCGGGGGATCCGGACGCCTGCGGGCTGCCGCCTCGATCCGGTCCGGATCGGCCCCGACCAGCTGGTTCCAACCGCGCTCGAGCGTTTCTACCCACTCCGTCTCGTCGCGGAGGGTGATGCAGGGCACGCCCAGCCAGAGGGCTTCTTTCTGGAGTCCGCCCGAATCGGTCAGCACCGCGCGCGCATTCTCCACGAGGGTGAGCATGCCCAGATACCCCAGCGGCTCGGTGATCTGCACGTTATCGGGCACCACGACGGCGTCGAGCCGGCTCCGCGTTCTCGGATGAAGCGGCATGACGACCGGGCGCTCGAGCCGTCCGAGTCCGCAGAAGAGGGCCGCAAGGCGTTCCGGATCGTCCGCGTTCTCCGCACGGTGCACGGTCGCGGCGAAGTAAGAGCCGGCAGCGTGGCTCGTCACGTCGCCCAGGGTCAGCCTGCACCGGGCTGCCTCAGCAAACATCCGGGTCGCATCGAGCATGACGTCGCCGGTCAGGCGAACGCCTTCCGTGATGCCTTCGCGCCGGAGATTGTCGACGGCGGTCTGCGTGGGGCAGCACAAGAGCTGAGACAGGCGGTCGGTTACGACGCGGTTGATTTCCTCCGGCATGCTCCGGTTGAACGACCGGAGGCCGGCCTCCACGTGCGCGAGCGGGATGTGGCATTTTGCGGCCACCAGCGCGCCGGCCAGCGTGCTGTTCGTGTCGCCGTAGACCATCACCCAGTCGGGTGGGCGGCCGCCCGCCAGGAACTCCTCGAGAGCGATCATCATCTCGCCCGTCTGCACCGCATGAGATGCCGATCCAACGCCCAGGTTGGCGACGGGCTCGGGGATCCCCATTTCTTTGAAGAAGACCGCGCTCATCTCGCGGTCGTAATGCTGTCCGGTATGGACGAGCGACTCGCGCATGCCGGCTTCCAGGAGCCGTCTGCTGACGGGGGCGGCTTTCACGAACTGCGGACGTGCGCCGATTACCGTGACGATATGCATGGGTCGGTTCATATGGTCGGAATCAACCGGCAAGGCCTGAAAGCATCTCCGCCAGCCTCCGCGTCTGCTCCCGCCGGCTGTACCTGGCCACCCGGTCCGCCTGCGCACCCTTCAACCCGCTGCCCGCCTTCCATACGTCGTAGCTGGCCCGCAGGTAGGCATGCACGCCGGCCACGTCGTCGAAGCCAAACATCCGGCCGGCGTCCGTCTCTCCCAGCACGCGGGCCGCATCGCCGGCCGGCGGCCCGATGCCGATCACCGGACGTCCCGAAGCCACGTATTCGTAGAGCTTCCCGGTAGCGATGCCCTCCGCGCCCTCGACCCGGTTGATGGCAAGGAGCAGGACGGTCGCCCGGTGCATCCGCTCGACGGCGGCCTGGTGCGGCACGTACGGGAAGGTGTCGATGAGAGGCTCCAGCCCATACGCTGAAGCGGCGTCCAGCACGGCGGGCTCGACATTGCCCGTCAGCTCGAGCCGGAGCTCAGGCATCGTCTGCTGCGGCCGTATCTCCGCGAGTGCTTTCCACAGCGCTTCCGGGTTGCGAGCCTGGTTTAGATTGCCCACGTGGCCGATGACGAACCGGTCCGGCGCCGGCGTCGCATCGACGTGCTCGAAATCGCTGGGGTCGAATCCGTTCTCGATGACTTTGAGCGGAAGCGGTACGCGGGCGCGCACGTTCCGCCCCATCGATTCGCTCACCACCGTGCCGGCCGTGGCATGTCTGAGGACGAGCCCTTCCAGCCAGGCGTCTACGGCGCGGGCCGGCGCGGTCATGGGCAGATCCGCATAGTAATCGATGCCCGTCCACGGATCGCGCAGGTCGACGAGCCACGGCCGCTCGTGCAGCAGACGCACCACGAGTCCCACCAGGTGCGTAGAGTGCGGCGGGCCGGTCGTAAGCACCGCATCGAAGGCCCCATGCTCCAGCAGTGCGTGGGCGCGCGCCGCCGCAAACGGCACCCAGCCGACGCGCGCATCCGGTAGAAAGAGGTTGGCGCGCACCCACCGGGCGATGCGCTGGCGCAGATTCGTCTCCGCCTCTCCGAGAAATCCGACCGATATCGTGTCGTCCTTCGACCGGCCCAGCAGGTGGGCGTACAGGGCGTACGGATCCCAGGCGGACGTGCGCTCGACCCGCAGGGAGACGGGGAGCTCGTCCATCAGGTCCGGGTCCAGATCCGGATAGGACGCCTGCTCCGGCCGCACGGTCAAGACGGTCGGACGCCAGCCGAACTCCTCCAGATACTTTACGAACTTCAGGCTGCGCTGCACGCCCGGTCCGCCGGACGGCGGAAAGTAGTAGGATATGAAGAGGACGTTCCTCACCGCCGTGCGGGAACCTCTTGGGGGTGGATGATCCGCGCCGCGTCGCTCATGAGGCCTCCGGCGACTGCGCACGCCGCCGGTACCATCCCATGCCGATCAGTGCGGCGGCCAACCCATAGACCAGCACCGTCGAGACGCCGGAGATCCAGAGGCCGATTCGGTGGCTGGACGGCTCGAAACGAAGCGCGACGCGGTGCGCGCCTTCGGGGACCGGGACGGCCCTGAGCAGATAATTGACGCGGTGGATGGGCG
>CAZXHQ010000030.1:9009-14818 GCA_964640145.1 uncultured Rhodothermales bacterium
GCGCCTTCGGGGACCGGGACGGCCCTGAGCAGATAATTGACGCGGTGGATGGGCGCCTCCTCCCCGTCTATGGAGGCCCTCCATCCGGCCGGATAATAGATCTCGCTCAGAACGAGAAGCCTGGGGGCATCCGTCTCCACGTCGAGCACGATCTCGTCGGGCGTGTAGGATGCGATCTCCGCGCGGGCCGTGCTGGATGAATCGATGGGCGTGGTCCGGAAGTCGATCGGTTCGTGGAGCAGCGCGGTGGACCGGGGGTCGAAGGCGGGACTTCGAATGCGCTCCCACGCCGCTTCGGCGCTCTCAACGAGCTCGGCCTCCCCCACGAAAAACGCTCTGGGAAGCGCGTCGGCGTTCTCGAGCACGTAGAACCCGGTTTGCTCGCCCTGGTACACCGGCCGGGTGCCGGGCAGCGGGCTGCGGGCGATGAGGTAGCGTACGTTCAGCAGATCGAGCGCGTTCGCGTTCGGCCCGCGCGTCTCGGGATCGATGAAGAGCTCGTCGATATAGTCCTGGATCAGACGGAGCTTGGCGCCGTGGTAGCCGCCGACGGACTCGTGGTGATACGAAGGACGGGCCAGCTGGAAGGGACTTCCCCCCTCCAGAGACAGCACGCGGAAGCGGCCCATTCCGCCGGCCTCTTCCTGGCGCTGCAGGATGAACTCATCGAAGTCGTACGTGGCGATCTGATCCTCGGCTGTGCCGGCCCTTACGAGATGCTCTTCGTTGAAGTAGCGCCGTCCGACGCCCCAGAGGTCGACGATGACGAGCAGCGCGATGGCTGCCTGCATCCACCAGCGCGGCATCTTGCCGCGGCGATAGGCCACGAGCGCGCCGCCGGCCAGAAGGATGAAGAGCAGCGAGCGCAGCATCTCGGACTTAAACGTAGCCTCGCGCGTCTCGCGCTGCTCGTCGATATAATTTCGCACGGTCGCGGCGACGCGCGCGTCGTCGGGCGATACGTCCGGCTGCTGCGCCAGCAGCTGCTGCGTGATCTGCGCCTCTTCATTCGGGCGCTCGAAGTCGAAGAGCGTCCCGCCGAAGAGCCAGAACACCGCCAGCAGCGCGGCCACGCCCGCCGCCGCGGCGTAGGCGGCCTGCTCACCGCCGGGCGCCGTATCGCTGCCGGCCGCCTGCAGCCCGAACGCCGCAAGCATCGCGAGTGAAAAGGCCACGATGCTCAGCCATGTTTCCGGCACCCGAAACGCGTTGAAGAGCGGAAAGTGCTCGTACATCAGCCGGTTCAGGAACGGGAAATGCGAGCCCAGCGAGAAAAGCATCATCAGCGCCGTACCGATGGCGAAGGCAAGCACCACGTTTCGGCGCCACCTCCACACGGCGAGAATAGCCAGGAAGAAAACGATCGCGCCGACGTAGTGAGGCCCTGACGTGAACGCCTTCGGACCCCAGTAGGTCGGGCTGGCACCTCCGTAGGCGTCCGCCGCGATCAACGTAATCAGCTCGCCCACGCCCTGACTCCATCCCATCGCATAGGACCAGTCGAGCCCGGCCGCGGCCGATTCCGCCGCACCGCGGATCGTAAAGCGCTTGTATTCGAAGTTCGCCAGGTAGGGCTGCGCGACGAGCAGGAGTCCGAGCACCGAACCCAGCGCCAGATACCCCGTCGCGGCGCCGATGTCCTTCCATTCCTTGCGGCGGGCGGCGCCGATGAGCTCGACGAGCCACCACACCCCCAGCAGAAACGTCACGTAATACGTGATCTGGACGTGGCCCGCGCGCAGGTTGACGCCCAGCGCGATGGCGAAGAGCAGGCCGGCGAGCAGTTTCGGCTTTCGAAGCACGTAGGCGAACGCCAGAACGAGCCAGGGGGAGTAGCACAGCGTGATGAACTTCGAGTTGTGACCCGCCACGAGGATCACGGCGAGGTAGGTCGTCAGCCCGTACGCTGCAGCGGCCAGCACGCCGGCGAGGTGGTTGCCCGTCAGGAAAAAAGCGAGGAGGTACGTCCCGGCGAGGAGAAAAATGAAGTGCGACACCGGCCAGAGTACGCCGCGCAGCAGCGATGGAATGTCGTCCAGCTGCGGAATCTGCTCGCCGTAGGAGATCATGTAGCCCGGCATGCCCGCGAATGCGTTCGGAGCCCAGAGCGCCTTTTCACCGGTCTCCCGCTCATGCTCGAGGATGTACTCGGCCATCGCGCGCCAGTTGACGGTGTCACCGCCCACGAGCGACTGCCCCGAAAAGACCACGGGCGCGTAGAATCCGAAGGCCACGACGAGCAGGATGCCGAGACACACGAGATGACGCGTGTTGACGCTCAGGCCGTCCCACCATCCTTCTCGAATCGGGGACGGGCCGCGAGCCTGTCTGGATGAACGTGCCATGGTGCGCTAGTCGATCACCTTGGGAGCGCGAAAGTACTGGCTGTCCGCGTCCGGGGCATTCTTCAGGGCCTCTTCGCGGGTGATGCGCTGCTCCACGGCGTCGCCGCGCGTGACGTTATAGAGATCCAGCACGTGGGACATGGCCGGCACGGCCGTCGTGTCCAGCTCGTTGAGCTTCTCGACGTAGTCCAGAATCTCACTCATCTGCTTCGCCAGGCGCTCTTCCTCCTCCTCCCCAAAACGGAGCCGGGCCAGCGAAGCGATGTACTTGACTTCTTCTACGGATACGGACATGGGGTTCTCTCTCGTCTCAGGTCGTATCGATCTCCGCGCCGACGAGCTGCGCCGCCAGTCGATCTCGGGTCACCTCCATCAACTGCGGGATGTCGCGCCGCGTCTTGCCTTCGAGCGGTATCGGCTCACCCACCACGATGTGAATCGTTCCGCCGCAAAGCAGGCGCTGCTGCTCGTTCATCAGCTTGTAGCCGTCTACGATCGTGACGGGTACCATCGCCACACCCGCTTCCACGGCCACCGCGAACGCGCCTTTCTTCAGCGGCATCAGCTCGCGGCCGTACGACCGGGTCCCTTCGACGAACATCAAGACGGAATTCCCGCGGCGGATGCGCTCGCCGGCCTGCTTGAGACTCACCAGCGCACTCCGCGGATCGCTCCGATCGATGAACACGGACGCCGAATTTCGTATCGCCGCGCCCAGGAACGGCACCCGAGAAAGCTCCTCCTTGGCGACGAATCCAAAAGGATACGGAAGTGCGGCGCTCAATGCGAGAATGTCGAGCAGGTTTTGATGATTGCTCACGAACACCCACGGCCGGTCCGGATCGAGGCGGGCGCGATCCGTTACGTGCACCCGGATGCCCGACAGCCCCAGGATCATGCGTCCCCACGCGCCGGCATTTCGTTTGAAGTTGGCGGCGGAGGGATGAAACCGGTGTGTGACCAGCTGGACGACCGCCATGGGGATCGTGCAGAGCGCAGCCACCACGGCGAACCACATGAAATGCAGGCGCGCGGCCAGCGTGGGATCGGGGCCACCTTCCGAAGGGTTCCGTTCAGGCGTCTCGGCGTCCATGAATGCTATGGCTTGATCTCCTGGGCCGTCGAACGCAGCTGCCGGATGAGCTCGGTCGCGCCGCGGAGCCCTTCCCTGGCGACGGGCTCGACGTCGACCACGAGCGAGATCGGCCCGACGAAGCCGTTTTCGGAAAGGCCGCGAACCTGCGCGCCCCAATCTACGTCCCCCTTGTCTATCGGTCGGGGCTCGTACCCGTTCCCGGCGCGGGCCGCATTGCGGCAGCGAACCACCGCCACGCGGGCACCCAGTGCCTCGAGTCCGTCGACAGGATCCTCTCCGGCCTCCAGCGCCGCCGTCGGATCCCAGGCGGCCTGCACGGCATCGAGGTTCACCGCATCCAGCAGCCGGCCCAGCGCCGTTCCCGTAGGCGCCAGATAGCCGGGCTCGTTGATCACGCAGACCGTCATTTCGTACCGTTCGGCCTGGCGGCCCGCCCGTGCCAGCGCATCGGCGGCCTGTTCGATCGAAGCCTCCTCATCCCCCAGAAAACTCGAGACCACCACCCGCTGGCAACCGACGCGCCGGCAGAATCCGAACGTATCACCGAGCTGCGCCAGCTCGTTCATCCATGCCGCGCGATCACCGAGTTCACCGACGAAGACGCCGGGGCCGACGGCCAACACCGGAAGCTCACTCACCGTCAGGCGTCTCTTCAGCTTATGCTCGTTGACGTTCGGCACCCGGTCGTGCATCCCCCCGATGCGGCGCAGCTCGAGGCCCTCGAGCCCCCAGAGGAGGGCATAGTGCACCGCCCGCTCGAGATCGTAGGTGACGGAGTCGGTAAGCAGACTGGGTATCATGTAGATGGTGCCGGTTGGACCGGAACTACTGCGAGCCGGCTGCCTGCGGGGGCGCAAGCGTGTCTTGAGGTGCCGGGAAGAACGTGGCGGGATCCGTGGAGCGGAGCAGGATCTGCTGATACGCCGCGTCGGCAAACCCTCTGGCGCGGGCCACCGCGGAGTCGACGATGACGGATTCGTCGGGCAGCTCCACGATCGGAACCTCGCCGTCGCGGCTCCGAGCAAGCCGGAGCACGGCCGGATCGGGCCGAAGCACGACGTCCGGCTCGAACAACGGCTCCCTCGGCGCTGGAATGACCTTCAGGGGGATGCCGTGCGCATCGAGGATGTCCCGGACCTCGACGTCCTCCCGCGCCGACAGGCCGACGTAGACGACGGAGTGAATCTTATCGAGCGGCCACGTGGGATTCTCCAGGAAGTAGCGCAGGCCGGCGTGACCGGTTTGCGAGCCGGACCAGACGGCAACCATGACGGAGCGCTCCGGAATCGACCATCGCCGCGACACAAATCCCAGATTCCGGGCCACCTCCAGGACGGCCGCCGTCGAGATGCCGAAGTTGGCGAAGTCTACGGCGCGGACGCCGGCGAAGCGGCCGACGGCATCGAGATCCGCGCACAGAATGACGACGTCCCCCCGGTGCACCGGGTGCTTTCCCGCGTAATAGCCGAGCATATTGATGGCGCCCCCCTGAGGGTGGAAGTCCGTGACGATGTGCGCGAAAAAGACGCGCGGCAGCGTGATCGTCTCGCCCTCGGCCGCGGCAAGGTACTCCGAGAGCCCCGGCTCGCTTTCGCCGAGCAGCCGGGCGGCCGTCCGCGAGGTCATCTGCGCAACGAGCAGATTCGCGATGGGTGCCGGCTCAAAGCGCGGCCGAAGGGCGCCCACGACGACGGCCACGCGCGCACCCGCGTCGCGCCACGCGCGCAGATCCGTCCCCGTCCCTTCCGACACGATCACACCGAACGGACGGGCAGGCACCGAGCCGGGCGCCGGCGGCCCGGCGGCCACGACCATGCGCTCGACGCGCGCCCGGCCCGAATCGCTTCGTGCATCGGGTAGATAATCGATGCCGGGCAGATAGGTCGTCGAATCCTGCCGGCCGACGGACTGAAGGAGGCTCGAAATCGGAGAGTTGACGGAGGCGCCGTAGACGAATCGATACTCACCCTCCACGGCCGGCTGAAGCCGGAATTCGCGCATCCGCGCGGCGACGTATGCGGCCGCGCGCGCGTAGCCCGGCGTGCCGGTGGCCCTCCCCATTAGATCGTCGCCGTTCAGAAATTCGAGGTGATTCCGCAGCTCGGCATCGCTCCAGACAGGGTCCATGGGGGCCGGCCTGGGCGGCTCGTCGGGCACGCGAAAGGCCGCACATCCGGCCGCAGCGGCGAGCAGGCCCGCACAAGCCAACATCCCCCACGATGATGGAGCCATTCGTCCGGCAAGTCGCGGCAGGATCCGCCCGGGATGCGGTACATACATAAACAATGGGCCTCGTTCCGGCAGGTAGGTCTATTGCGTATCCGCACCCGTTTTCGTACGATGCGGTTCCCGCTCACCTGAGAGACAG
>CAZXHQ010000031.1:0-14637 GCA_964640145.1 uncultured Rhodothermales bacterium
GTACTCCCACCACCGTCGGCAGACGTCCGTCTCGGCGATGCGCTCCCATTCGGCCCGGTCCTCCACCTCGGCGTATGCGAAAAGCGAATTCGTATCTTTATCCAGAAAAATCGAGTAGGTCTTCACGCCGTGCTCCTTCAGCACGGACTCGAGCTCGGGCCAGATAGGGTTGTGCCGGTCGACGTATTCGTCCACCCGCTTCGGGTGGACGCTCATCTTGAAGGCGATGCGCATGGTGCGGCCGGATGGTGATGACGGGTCTCGGTGGGTAAGAAAAGCAATACCGAACGGAGTCGCCGGGCAACGGCGAGCAGATGCGATCAGGCCCAGGCGCGACCCACCTCCGAGCGCGGCACGCAGCCGTCCCAGCGGCCGGGCACGAGATCGATCTGCAGCTCCTGCGAGGCGCCGATCTCGGACGTGTAGTAGCCCACGACGGTCAGCTCTTTCATGAGGCGGAAAAAGTGCGGTTCGTTCGGATCGGCCGCAGGCCCGAACGCCTGCTCGTCGAGCGTCGTCAGCAGGGCGACCTGGTCTTGTTCGGACAGGCTCAGGAAGTCGCCGCCGAAGTCGGCTTCGGCCGCCGCGTCTATCGCGTCGACGCCGGAGGTAAACGCCTCGACCTCTTCCTCAAACCAGCTCTCCGACAGCACCGCGTCGATGAAGCGGTTTACCTGTGCCGCCTCGGCGCCGGGCGTGTCCGTGGCCGGGATGATACGCTCGGCGATGACCGTAAGCACCTGGTCCTGGTGGTCCGTCAGCGTCGTCGGCGTCCAGCCGGCATCGCTCGACGGCGTGCACCCGCTCAGGACGGCGGTCACGGTGGGCGCGGAGAGCGCGCCGCCGACCAGAGCGGTCATGCATCTTACGGCGTCGCGGCGATTCATGATCTTGTTCAACGTCGAGCTCACAGGTCACCTCGGTTCATCTGACGTACCGCGTAGTCGACAGCTCTCGCCGTCAGGGCCATGTAGGTGATGGATGGGTTCTGGCACGCCGAGGAAGTCATGCAGGCTCCGTCGGTCACAAATACGTTCGGTACGTCGTGGATCTGGTTGTTGCCGTTCAGGACCGATGTCGCCGAATCGCGGCCCATCCGGGCCGTTCCCATTTCGTGGATGCCCTCGCCCGGTTTGTAGACGTCGATGTAGGGCGTAACGTCCCGGCCGCCGGCCGCTTCGAACATCTCGCCGGCCGCTTCGGCCATGTCCTCCCGCATCGCCAGCTCGTTCGGGCCCAGCTCGGCGTGGAATTTCAGAAGCGGAATGCCCCACTCGTCCGTCTCCTCGGGGTCGAGCTCCACGTAGTTCTCATAGCGGGGGAGCGTCTCGCCAAAGGCGGTCATCCAGAACGACCATCTGCCGGGATCGCGCAGTGCGTGCTTGAAGCCGGCGCCGAAGCCCTGCAGATGCGTGGCGCGCTGCCAGGACGCGCGGCTGGCCCCCGCTTCGTACCCGTAGCCCCGCAGGAAATCCGGCTGTGTCGTCTGCGGGCCGAGGTTGCGGAAGCGGGGGATGTAGACGCCGTTGGGACGCTGGCCCACGTGATATCGATCTTCAAAGCCCTCGAAAGTGGCCGTGGCGCCGGCCTTGAAGTGATGATCCATCAAGTAGTGACCCAGGACGCCGCTCGCGTTCCCGAGTCCGTCCGGGAAGGTGGTGGACGTAGAGTTCAAGAGGATCTGGGTGGATCCCAGGCACGAGGCGCACAGAAAGACGAGTCGCCCGTAGACCTCGCGCTCCGCGTTGGTCAGACGGTCGACGACCCTCACGCCGACGGCTCGGCCGCGCTCGGCGTCGTAGATGACGCTGTGGACGATGGCATCCGTCCGGATCGTCAGGTTGCCGGTCGCCCGGGCTGCCGGGAGGGTGGAGCCGAGACTGCTGAAATAGGACGCCGTAGAACACCCCCGGTCGCACGGACCGCAGTAGTGACAGGCCGCGCGGCCGTTATGATCTTCAGTGAGGATCGCGGCGCGCCCGTGAATCATCATCCGCTCGGGAAAGGCGTCCTCGATCTTTTCCTTGGCCATGGCCTCCACGCACGTCATTTCCATGGGAGGAAGGAAGTCGCCGTCCGGCAGATGCGCAATGCCCTCGGCCCGCCCGGTTACGCCGATGAACCGCTCCACGTAGGTGTACCAGTCGGCGACGTCGGCATAGCGAATCGGCCAGTCGATCGCGATGCCCTCCCGCAGGTTCGCCGTAAAATCCATATCGCTCCACCGGTATACCTGACGGCCCCAGGTGATCGATCGGCCTCCGAGATGATACCCGCGGATCCACAGGTACGGCTTTCCGTCCTCGGTCGTGTAGGGATGCTCGCTGTCCCGTACGTAGAAATGCTTGGTGTACGGATTGAGCGGCCCCTGCGACTGCATGGGATAGTGCTCCGCCATTTCGCGCAGATTGGGCTGGCCGTTGAGCTCCATCTCCCAGGGCGCCTTGTGCTCCGTGATGTAGTCCGTTCCGTGTTCGACGTGCCTGCCGCGTTCGAGAACGAGCGTCCGGAGCCCTTTCTCGCACAGCTCTTTAGCCGCCCAGCCGCCCGAAATGCCGGATCCTACGACGATGGCGTCGTATTCTTCGCGTTGAAGGATCGATGGAGCGGGGGCCATGGCTTTCGGCGATCGAGTGACTCGCGGAGGATAGTTCTCCGTGTAAAGGTGCGTTGGAAAAGGTTCAGAAACAAGGCTGGTGGCTTTCGTGTGCGCCGACGGCGCCGCGCCGGATCGGTCGCAGCGTTCACGCCGCCCGAACGCTGAAAAGCATTGAAAAGCATGAAGAAGCCGCGCCTCCGGCAGGTCGGATCCCGGGCCCGAACCTCCGGGCTCGTTCCACGTCGAAAGAGCACCTCATCCCTGATCCGTAGTACCGAACATGTACGCGCACGCCGCATCCCTTTTCGCACTTTCCCTGCTCACAGCGTGTTCGTTCGCGCAGTCCCCTACCGTCGGTGATTCCGATCTGGGGGACTGGGATCTCGACGAGCCGTGGCCCATCACCCGCGTCGACGGCGAGATCGACCTGGACGGCCTCAGCAATGAACCCGCATGGGACCACGTCGAGCCGTTTCCCATGACGATGTATCTGCCCACGTTCGGGGCACCGCCGTCGGAGGAGACGGAATTCCTGGTGGCCTACGATGACGACTTTGTGTACTTCGCGCTGAGGGCCTACGAGTCGGAACCCGAGGGCATCCGCGGAAACATCCTGCGCCGGGACGCGCTCGGGAGCGACGACTACTTCGAGGTCATGCTCGACACCTTCAACGACAACGAGAACGCCGTCATATTTACGACGAGTCCGGCGGGTATTCGGAAGGATACCGAAGTGCTGAACGACGCCGTGGGCTCGAACGGACTCAATGCGGACTGGAACGCACACTGGGACGTCGCCGTCGAGGTGACCGAGGAGGGCTGGTTCGCGGAGATGCGGGTGCCGTTCACGAGCCTTCGCTTCCGGGACCGGAATGGTCGCGTGGAGATGGGCCTGACCGCCTTCCGCGTGATCGCCCGAAAGGACGAGTGGGACACGTTTCCCCCGATCGTGCCCAACGACGCGCGAGCGCGCCTGAAGCCGTCTCGTGCTCAGACCGTGACGCTCGACGGCGTCTACAGTCGAAAGCCCGTCTACTTTACGCCGTACGCCGTGACCGGCCTTGCGAGCAAGGCCCGGCTGAACGACGCCGCCAGCGCGTACGGGACCGACGTGCGCCGGGAGGCCGACGTCGGAGGCGACGTCAAGATCGGGCTGACGAACGAGCTGACGCTCGACCTGACCGTGAATACGGACTTCGCCCAGGTCGAGGCCGACGACGAGCAGGTGAACCTGACACGGTTCTCGCTCTTCTTTCCCGAGAAACGCCAGTTCTTCCAGGAACGCTCCGGCAACTTCGACTTCGAGGTGGGAGGGATCGGGCGGCTCTTCCACAGCCGCCGCATCGGGCTGACCGGCGACGGCCGGCCCGTCCGCATCCTGGGCGGGGCGCGCCTGGTCGGACGCCTCGACGATTGGGACATCGGCCTCCTCAGCATGCAGACGGCCGAGACGGAATCGCTGCCGTCGGAAAACTTCGGCGTCGTGCGCATGAAGCGCCGTGCGTTCAATCCGTACTCGTACGTCGGGTCGATGCTGACCTCGCGTGTCGGCTTAGACGGGACGTACAACGCGGCCTACGGCGTGGACGGCGTGGTTCGGATCGCCGGCGACGACTACCTCTCCGTACAGTGGGCGCAGACGATCGACGACGCCATGAGCGAGGTCGACATCCAGTCGGGCCGCCTGGCGGCGAGCTACGAGCGGCGCGACCGTGACGGCTTCGCCTATGCCACGAACCTCGTCTGGTCGGGCGCCGACTTCAACCCCGGCGTGGGGTTCATCCAGCGCGAGGACTTCACCCAGCTTCAGCAGACGCTCGCGCTCGGGTGGCTTCCCGGCGAGGCGTCCACCTTTTCCTTCCACGGATTCGAACTTACCGGCGACCTGTTCGTGAGGAATGACCGGAGGGACGTCGAGACCGCCTCGGGAGGGGTCTCATGGGGCTTTACCAGCAAGACGAACGCGGCGGGCGAGATCGCCGGTGAGCTGATCTATGAAGACCTCCTCTTTCCGTTCTCGCTCTCCGAGGACGCCCACGTTCCGGCAGGATCGTACACGTTCTATGAGGGGACGCTCTCGTACCGGCTCTCCCGCAATCGCCTCGTGCGCACCGGTGCGGAGCTGCAGGCCGGCACCTTCTTCGACGGCACGCAGGTCATCGCAGGCATTACGCCGGCGTGGAACGTTTCGCCCCACCTTGACCTGCAAGCATCCTACGACCGCATCTGGATTCGCTTTCCCGACCGCGATCAGCGGTTCGACAGCCACCTGGCGCAGCTCCGAGTAATGGTTGCGCTGAACACCGAGCTCTCGACGGTGGCCTTCGTCCAGTACAACAGCGCCGCAAGGCGGCTTACTACGAACGCCCGGTTCCGCTACAACCTGAGCGAGGGGAACGACCTCTGGGTCGTCTACAATGAGGGCCTAAATACGGATCGCCACCGCTACAGTCCCGTGCCGCCCATCAGCGACAATCGGGCGCTTCTCCTCAAGTATACGCATACGTTCCAGTCGAGCTTCTGACGCGAGCGCAGAGCGCATGGCGATGGGCCTTCCGTCTTCGAACAGGCGGCAGCGCTCCGAGGATGCCACGGAACAGGTCGTCTGCCACTTATTCGGCGAGCGTAAAGAGGACTCGCGGAGCATCCGGCCAGGCCGATGCTGCATGCCGCGTTAGGGCGCTGCGCTCGCCGGCGGAGGTCGCATGCGTGCGGCGCGTTCGACCGGGCGGAAGCTGCTCGCGGGCCTGCCTGATCAGACTCCGATGCCGAGGAGCCGGCCGCCCTGATAGACGACGAACGAGAAGACGTAGGCAAGAACGAACATATAGAGCCACATTACCGACGGCCAGAACCACGAGCCCGTTTCCTTTCTGGCGATGGCCAGCGTGCTCATGCACTGCAGGGCGAAGACGAAGAATACCATAAGGCTGACCGCGACGAGCGGCGTGTAGACGGGCCGGCCGCTCGGATACGTGTCCTCCCGGAGGGCTTCGCGCAGCAGCGTGCCGCCTTCTTCGGCCCGTCCGACGCTGTAGATGGTAGCCAGCGAGCTCACGATGACCTCGCGCGCGGCGAACGATGAAATGATGCCGGCCGAGATCTTCCAGTCGAAACCCAGGGGCTGCATGATCGGCTCGAGCGCTCGTCCGAAGCGGCCGATGAAGCTCTGCCGCACCTGCCGCGCGGCGGCGGCGTCGCCGATCTCCGCAAGCTCCCCGCGGCGCGTCTCCTCTGCACGATCGACCGCCTCCATCGGACCGCGCGCGACGACCTCGGCGGCGGAGAGACCGCTTGCCGCCGCGATACGGTCGATACGGGCGTCGTAGGCCGACTGCACCGCCGTCCGCTGCGCCTCCAGCGTTGGATCAGGATCCGCCTCGGGATACGTGGCCAGGAACCAGAGAAGAATGCTCATGCCCAGAATGATCTTGCCGGCCCGGACGACGAACACCTTCGACCGATCGATCATTCTGCGCACCACCTGCCTCATCTGCGGTGCCCGGTAGGGAGGCAGCTCCATGACGAACATGGACGACTCGCTCTTGAAGACGAGCGTCTTCAGCACCCATGCCGCCGCGAAGGCCATGAGCGTTCCGAGAAGGTACATCGAGAACATGGCGAGTCCCTGGTAGCCGATGAAGCCCAGGAAGGAACCGGCGGGGATGAACGCGGCGATGAACAGCGTGTAGATCGGCAATCGAGCAGAGCAGCTCATCAACGGCACGACCAGTATCGTGATGAGACGGTCCCGTTCGTTGTCGAGCGTACGAGCGGCCATGATCGCGGGGATGGCGCAGGCATATCCGCTCAGCAGCGGCACGACGGATCCGCCGCTGAGTCCCATCCTCCGCATGAGCCGGTCCATGATGAACGAAGTTCGGGCCATGTAGCCGGTATCCTCCATCAGGCCCAGAAAGAAGAAGAGCAGCAAGATCTGAGGCAGGAAGACGAGTACGTTGCCGACCCCCGTGATGGCGCCCTCGACGATCACATCCTCCAGAAATCCGTCCGGCATCACCGAGCGCACCGCCGAGCCGCCGGCGGCCACGCCGGTCTCGATCGCGTCCATAGCCGGCGTCGCCCAGAAGAAGATGGCCTGAAAGATCAGGATGAGGAGGCCTGCGAAGATGACCGGGCCGGCGAGCCGGTGCGTCAGCACGGCGTCGAGCCGGTCCGACAGCGTCAGCTCGGAGTCCTTCTTGCGGCGCGTCACGACGCCCGAGACTAGCGGCGACAGCCAGCCGTAGCGGCCCATCGTCTCGGCCGACGTGTACGGCACGTTGCGCTCGGCGAGCTCCTTGCGCGCTTGCAGCACGGCATCCCGGAACGCCGGCGCGCGGTGGTTCCACGCATCCAGCATCGGATCGCTCGTCAGTGCGCTTAGCGATTCGTAGAAGGCGCGCTCGTAGGAGAGCTCCGGCACGGCTTCATGCAGGCGCGCGGCGAGCCGCTCCACGACGGGTTCGACGGCCGGCATGAGGGTCCACCGCCGCGTGGCCGGCGTCTCGGGCACCTGCCGGACCGTTTCGACGAGCCGATCGAGGCCCCGTCTCTTGCGGGCGGAGATAGGGACGACCGGCACGCCGAGCCGCGCCGCCAGTGCGTCGACGTCGATCTCGATGCCTTCGTCCTCGGCCGCATCCATCATGTTGAGCGCCACCACCACCGGGAGGCCCAGGTCCATGATCTGGGAGACCAGGTAGAGATTGCGTTCCAGATTCGTGGCGTCTACGATGCATACGACCACGTCCGGTGGGGGCTCGCCCTTCATGCGCCCGACGAGCACGTCGTAGGCGACGCGTTCGTCGAGCGACTTGGGATGGAGGCTGTAGGTACCCGGAAGATCTACGAGCTCCACGCCGGGCGCCCCCGCCAGCTTACCGATCTTGCGCTCGACCGTGACGCCGGGGTAGTTGGCCACCTTCTGGTTCAGGCCAGTCAGCAGGTTGAACGCCGTCGTCTTGCCGACATTCGGATTGCCGGCCAAAGCGACGCGGCGCAACCTGGACGTGGTAGAAACTTGCATCAAACTGATCGGCTCGCGCCGGTTGAATCAGGCTGTTCGATCAGGCAGGATCGATCCGAATCGAATCCGCTTCGTGCTTGCGGATGGAGAGATGATAGCCGCGGACCTTGACGTCGATGGGATCGCCGAGCGGGGCGTGGCGCACCACTTCGACGAACGTTCCCGGGAGGAGACCCATTTCGAGGAGGCGACCGGGGGGATTGTCGGTGGCGAAGCCGGTTATCGTGCCCCGCTCGCCGGGTCGTAGCTCTCGCAGCGTGGTCATCCGGCGGGAACGGCAAACAGACACATCGCGGTCTCGCGCTGAAGCGCAACGCGGCAGGAACCCATCCCGAGGATGCATTTGTCCGCGTTCATCATCACGCAGACGCGGCATCCTTCACGCACGCCGAGCTCGCGGAGGCGTTCGGCCTCCGCCTCCTCGAGACCGAGAAACTCGATCTCCACGTCCTGCCCCTGCAGGTAGCTCGTCAGTGGGGCCGCGTCGCTGGACATTCCCGTTCGCGCATGTACGTGGATGCGTCTATAGCTTAGATCAAGTCTAAATAAGAATGTTCTCCCGTGCAACGTCTTTTTGGAGGTCCCGGCGAAAAAGGCGAAGTTTCACGTGATCTCTGAAATCGTGGAGGGTCTCCGGGTCGTTGCGGAAGGACGGCCCGATGGTCGGCGCCGGCCAACATTTCCGGCAGTCGGAGGTAGGCACAACGACGACATCAAACAGGATGAGAACATGGACGATTCGCTGCAGCTTAAAGGCCTGCACCACCTGACCGCCGTATCGGCGGAGATCCGCAGGAACTACCGTTTTTATACGGGAACGATGGGCATGCGGCTCGTTAAACGCTCGGTGAACCAGGACGACGTAAGCGCCTACCACCTCTTCTATGCGGATGCCGTGGGGTCGCCCGGCACCGACCTCACCTTTTTTGACTGGGCCGTCCCGGCCGAGCAGCGGGGTACGCGGAGCATCGTGCGGACGCACCTGCGCGTCGACGGACAGGACGCGATGGAATGGTGGGCGCGTCGCTTCGAGGAGATGGACGTCGACGCGGAAGACCTCACCGAGCGCGACGGTCGCCTCGTACTCGACTTCGAGGATCCGGAAGGACAGCGCCTGGCGCTCGTCGACGACGCCGGCGCCGGGGAGGATCCGATCCCGTGGGACGACAGTCCCGTACCGGCAGCACTTCAGATTCGCGGGCTGGGTCCGATCGTGCTCAGCGTGCCGCGGCTCGACCGGACGGAGTTCGTTCTCACGCAGGTGATGAATATGCGCAGGGTACGTGAGTACGCCTTCCCGGACCGACCCCAGCACGAGGTGGTCGTCTACGAGATGGGTGCGGGCGGGCCGCACGCCGAGGTGCACGTGGACGTACATTCCGACGAGCCTCCCGCCCGGCCGGGTGCCGGCGGCGTCCACCACGTGGCCTTTCGGACGCCGGATGAGGACGAATACGACGCCTGGACCGAGCGGCTCGACGAAATCGGGATTCCCAATAGCGGTCGGGTGAACCGATATTACTTCAAGAGCCTCTATTTCAGGGAGCCCAACGGGATCCTGTTCGAGATTGCGACGGACGGGCCGGGCTTTGCCGTCGACGAGGACCCGGAAGCGCTCGGACAGGACGTCGCGCTCCCGCCGTTCCTGGAGCCGAGAAGGGAGGAGATCGTCTCCAACTTGAAGCCGATCGAGTGATCGGGTCAGAACAGGCGTGCGCTGCTGATGCCGATCGTGATCCCCGGCGCGCCGATGCGGGCGGTGACATCCTATGCCGAAGCGGATGATAGGCAGGCGCCCCGGTGCGTTCCGGCCGCTAGACGCACGTCAATCGCGTTCGGCAGCATGCGCCGGCGGAAGAGCGTGGGTACCGGATAGTTACGATCGCGGCGCCGTTCGCCCGATTTGGCCGGCGGCATCGATCACCGGTCCTCCGTACACTTATGGCCCGGACGGCCCGCCCGACGCAGAAGGGGAACCGGCGTGAACGCATACGGCCGGGAAGGCGGTCGATGATACGGCAGACGAGGAGAGGCGATGAGTACCAGCAATGAAGGAGGAGGGCGCGAGGAGATCGGCGGACGAGCGGCGCACGCCTCCCAACCGGAACCGGCTGATGAGCGGCATGGTCGCCGAGATGAGGAGGCGGGCCATCGTCGCGAACTCGCCGATGCCGACGCCGCGGGCCCGTCTGAGCAGGCGAAAACCGAGGTAGAGAAAGGCAAGGCTGCACACCTTCGGCGGGGATGGCTGCGAGAAGTGATCGAGTCGTCGCCCAAAGGTGCGCCGTCGGCGGGCGAGGCCGTCAGCGACCTGTTTTCCACCGACGAGATCTTTCATCGAATCCTCGCTACGGCCGACCACGAATTCAGCCGGTCCAAGAGGCTGCTCTTTCTGAGCGGTCTGGTGGCGGGCCTGTCGGTAGGCCTCACGTTTCTGGCTCGCGTCACCTTCGCGGGCGCGCTGGGCGAAGATCCGACCGGCTTTCTCGAAAATGCGTTCTATCCGGTGGGGTTCATCTTCGTCGTGCTGGGACGGCAGCAGCTCTTCACCGAGAACACCCTCACCCCGGTCTCCCTCGTCCTCATGCGGCTCTCGAGTCTTCCGCGCCTCCTGAGCCTGTGGGGCATCGTGTTTGCGGCCAACGTGCTGGGTGCCGCGCTGATGGCGTTCCTGTTTGCGGGCACGGACATTCTCGACGCCGCTGCGATGCAGGCCGCCTATCGCTTTGGCGATGAAGCCATGGAGCTTGGCTGGGGTACGCTGTTCGTGCGCGGTGCGGTCGCCGGCTTCCTGGTCGCGGGCATGGTCTGGCTCATCCACGCCGTACGCGATGCGATGACGCGTTTCGCCATCATCTATCTGATCTTCTTCCTCATCCCTTCCATGGGGCTTTTTCACTGCATTGTCGGGGCCTGCGAGATCGCGTATTTCGTTCTGGTCGGCGGCACCAACGTATTCGATGCCGCGGTTCAGTTCGAGATACCGGTCACGCTCGGCAACGCGGTCGGCGGCGTGCTGTTCGTAGCGCTTCCCAACTTTTTTCAGACGTCCATGGATCGCTTCATGGATTGGGAGAAGCTGACCTGGCCGGAATGGTTTCTCGGTCGACGGGAGCTGGCCGGGCACGGGGAAGGCGGCGAGGACAGCGAGCGATAGGATGCTGCACCTACGGTTCTCCGCGCTCCGTAGCCATGAGCACCCGCATGTTCAGGGCTTTTGCGAGGTTGGCGACGGTCGCGAACTGGCCCACCGTCGCTTCCTGATCGGCGCGTAGGACGAGGGCCGTTCGCGTGCCCTGCGCTTCTCGAAGCGCATCGAGCAGCTGTTCACGCGGCACGAGATCCTGGTTTACGTAGAATCGGCCGTCGTTGGTGATCGCCACGGAGACGTACTGATCTTCCATGGGTGCGGACGTTTCCGCCTGCGGAAGGTTGACCTGGATGCCGAACTGCGGGATAAAGCTCGAGGTGAGCAGAAAAAAGATGAGCAGCAGGAGGACGATGTCCGTCAACCCGGCGAGACTGTATTCGGCCAGCGGCTTGTTGGTGCTGGAGAAGTCGAAGTTCATGGTCGTAAATGCCTTTTCCGACGCCCGTGCGTCGAGGACGTTAGAGAGCGGCTAGTAGTTCGTCACGCGCTCCTCCGACCGCGAGCGCTGCGGCGCCGGGGCCTGGAGCAGATCGATGAAGTCAGTCGCCGAGCGTTCCATGTCGTTGATGAGGCGCTTGATGCGCGTCAACAGGAAGTTGTAGAAAAAGTAGGCCAGGATGCCCACGACGAGCCCGGCGGCCGTCGTCAGGAGCGCTTCCCAGATTCCACCGGCCAGAACGCTCGGATTGACGTTGCCCTGCAGGTTCTGGATCTCCTGGAACGCCTGAATCATCCCGGTCACCGTCCCGAGGAAGCCGATCATCGGTGCGATGCCGGCGATGCTCGCGAGGAGGTCGGTCCTTTTCTCGAGCTCGAAGGCCTCATGCTTTCCCTGAGCCTGGACGGCATCCTGAATCTCGGAAATCGGCCGGCCGAGGCGCTCGAGCCCGTGGCGAAGCAGCCGGGTGACGGGTTTATCCTGCGATTCGCAGTATCCCATGGCGCCGCGAACGTCGCCGGCCTGTACGTACTCGCGAATCCGGCGGGTGATGGCTTCGGGGTCGGTCTTAGCCTTCCGAATCGTCACGAGGCGCTCGACGAAGAGGTAGATGGCAAGGATGGAGAGGAGGAAGATCGGAATCATGATCCAACCTCCCAACGCCAGGGTCTCGAGCAGGGTCGTTTGCTCGGCCCCACCGGCCTGCGACACCGCCGCAGCCGTATCGGCCGGCAGCGTAACTTCTTGTGGCAACAACGCGAGAATCATCGTCCGTTTCGGAATAGGTTGAGGGTTTGTGAAGGCGGGTGGAGCGTCGACCGTCAAATACGGAAGACCCATGCGTCGCCGGGCAGGTCGCCGCCGGCCAGGTCGTTCCGATGCTGCGTAGCTTCGTCGAGCGTTTCGAACTGTCCGACGCCGACGCGGTAGCGCGTGGCCCCGTCCTGCTGCTCGGTCAGCACGTCCGCCCGATATCCGTCGCCGCGGAACTGTTCGGCGATCGCTTCGGCGGAGCTCGCGTCGGCCTCGGAGGCTACGACAATGGTGTAGCCCCCCTGGGCAGGATCGATGCCGTCCGCACTTCGAATGGGCGCATACACGGGCGCGTCGTCCGGCTCCGCCGTGTCGGCGGCCGTCCCCGCAGCGGCGGTGTCGGACGGTGCGGCCGGCTCCGTCTGGGCCACCTCTTCGTCCGCAGGAGCTACCGGCGTGGTGGGGAGCGTAAAATAAGCGACGGCTGCGGCGGCGACGAGCACGATAATGCCGACGCCGATCCAGATCGGCTTCCTGTCGATTTGTTTCTTCGATCGCCGGGTCGGAGGCCGAATGGCGCGCGCCGGAGCGGCGCCGCGGGAGCCGGCAGGCGTCGGAGCCTGGGCGGCCGGCTCGCCGGGATCCGCTTCGTCGGCGCTTCCATGCCGCGCCTCCGGATGCCGTTCTGCGTCGGCCCATCCGTCCGCTGCGGCATCATCTCCGACGGGAGAACGGTCGGTATCATCCGGGATGTCGGTAGAGGCCGCAGCCTCCTCGCCGGGTCCGCCGATGGGTACCCATGAGATGGTCGGCCCCTCGTCGTCCCGGGCGACGTCGTCCGGTTCGCCCAGGACCGAAAAGTCGGCCTCTTCATAGGGCGGCTCCGACTCCGGACCGAGAGGATGTTCCCGGGAAGGTCGTTCGGCGTCGTCCCAGTACGCATCGTCGTCTTGATAACTGTTCGGCTCGCGCTCCTCGGCCGGTTCGGCCTCGAGCTCGTCGTCCGGCCGAAACTCGCCTTCAGGCTCGAACTCCCCTGGAGCGTCTTCTCGCGAACCGGACGTGCCCTCCAGCGACGGCTCCCCCGCGGCACCCTCCTCCGGCGCGGCAGCATACAGACCGGCCTCTTCTTCGACCGGTTCGCCGGCATCGGGCGGACCGAACGGGTCGGATCCTTCGGAGACGTCGGCGGTCGCGTCGACTTCCTCATCCGGCCGGTCGAAGGCGTCGAGGACGATCTCCTCGAGGCCTGCGAACCGCGCGTTAATGGTCTCGGCGAGCGCCGAATCTGGCTCGAAGACGATGCGGTCGTCACGTCCGCGAAACGTGCCGAGATCGGCGAGACGAGCGTACCCGAAGTGCGCCACCTGCTGGCGGATCCGTTCGACGACGGCCTCGAGCACCGGCGCCACGTCTTCTCGTGG
Source organism: uncultured Rhodothermales bacterium (assembly GCA_964640145.1). Taxonomy (GTDB): domain Bacteria; phylum Bacteroidota; class Rhodothermia; order Rhodothermales; family VXPQ01; genus CAZXHQ01. The sequence goes on from CAZXHQ010000031.1 coordinate 13,396, forward strand.
CACGCCGAGGCGTCGTGCAGTCTCGTCTATAATATCGCCGGTCATGGGTGGGCGTACTACTGCTCGGGAATAAACACGATTTCGTCGCGGGGCGGGATGAATTTCTCTTCTCCGCTTTCCGAACGAATCCTTGCGCTGGTGCGGTGCTGAACGTCAAACGTACCCAGACCGGGTACGGCCACCGCTTCCCCGGCCATCAACGACTCTTTGACGATGTCAGCTAGCACGCTCTCAATCTGATCTCTCGGCGGCGGCATGGTTGCGATGTACGTGGGGAGACGGTTGAATCCTGGGCGAGAGGGTCCCGCCACACAAAAAATAAGAGGTTAGGACATGCCGTTAAACCTGGGCTTTCCGTATTCACGTCAAGTACGAGGGCGGTGACGCGCGGGGCATCACCACTGAGCCTTGATGCCGACGGAGACGACGAACGGGGACTGGTCGTGATCCTCCCAGCGTTCGAGGTAGCCGGCGCTGAGGTTGTGGAGGCGCACGAGGCCGCCGAGGCTGTCGGTGAATCGGTACGATGCGTCGACGTCCAGGTCGAAATAATCACCCAGGCGTCGGCTTCCGACCGTGTCCACGTCCCGAGCGGATTCGAAGCTGGAGGCGGCCTGGACGAATCCCCGGCCATCGAGGAACGAGTACGAGAGGGCCCCGCGGGCCAGCAGCGTTCCGAAATACGGGATGTCCTCGCCGCCGTCGGTGAGGGTGCCGTCGCGGACCGTCAAACCGGCGCTCATGTTAAGACCGGCGGGGAGGTTCACGGACACGTCCCCTCCGGCATACCGAATCTCGGCGTCGTCGTAGTGGGCAGCGACCAGACCGCGGCCGTATCCGCCGGATTCCGTTGGGGCGGCGCGCTGGAAGTAGCGGTAGTTCGGGGCGCGGCTGTAGCCGCCGTGCACGTCGACCGCGAAGACGCCGGTCTGCAGGCGAGTGCCTGCTCGTGCGTCGATCGTATATACGGTAGGCTGGACGGCCGGCCCATCCACCAGATAGGGACTCTCGCGATACATAGACGCCGTCGACCGGTGCTCCGAGCGGGCATCGTTCTGCAGATAAAGGCGCACGCCCTGGGCCGGATAGACGTCGAGAAGCAGATCCGGGGAGGCGTAGAAGTTGGAGACGGAATCGCCCTCCGAAAACGTCATGAGTCGACCGAGGCCGGTGAGCTGAAAGCCGCGGCCGAAGGCGATCTTGAGACCGCCCGCTGCGTCGAGCATCGTCACGTGGCTGCCC